>DATHUN010000192.1:0-9378 GCA_035462205.1 Anaerolineales bacterium | reverse complement strand
GCCTCGCGTTGGATGCAACAGAATATCCCGGCCGGCTCCACGTTGGCAAATGAGCATTGGGATGACTGGCTCCCGATCGGCGGTGTGGACGGTATTTCCTCCTATGGCGACAATGGATTATTCCGAGCCGTCGAGATGCGCAATTATGAAGACGATAATCCCGATAAGCTCAACTGGATGGTGGAGAACCTGGCGCAGGCCGATTACATCATCCTGTCGAGCAACCGCTTATACGGTTCGATTCCACGCCTGCCCATGCGCTATCCCTTGACCATACGCTATTACCAATTGCTGTTCAGCGGCAAGCTTGGATATGAGCGCGTCAAGGATTTCACTTCGTATCCAACACTGTTTGGCATTCAAATCCCCGATCAAAGTGCGGAGGAATCCTTTAGCGTATACGACCATCCGCGCGTGCAGATCTTCAAAAAGACCGCCGCATTCAATCCAGAGCAGGTGCGAGCACTTCTCAGTGACGGCATCGCTTGGGATAAGGTGGTGCATCTGACGCCATTGCAAGCCAGCGCCGCGCCCAGTGAGCTTATGCTGACGAATCGGGAAGAGGCACTTTATCAGCAAGCTGCCAAAACATCCAGCCGGGAAGTGAACGAAACTAGTTTCGGCAGCCGCTATCCCCTGCTTGCCTGGTTCGTGCTGCTGGAGTTGATTTCGATTGTTGCCCTGCCTCTCACCCTGACCGCCTTCCATCGATTAACAGATCGCGGCTATATCTTCAGCAAATCCCTGGGGCTGCTCATTGTCGCCTGGGGTAGCTGGATGCTTTCCAGTCTGCGCATTGCTCCCTTTACATGGTGGGAGATCTTACTGGTCACGATTTTATTTGCCGCCGCTTCGTTCTTCTTCACGCGCCACCGCTGGGACGAATTCAAAACTTATCTAAGAGAGAACTGGCGTCTGCTTGCCTGCGAAGAGATCCTGTTCTGGGTCTTCTTTGGTCTGCTCTTGTTCATCAGATTCCATAACCCCGATCTTTGGCACCCGGGCATGGGCGGCGAAAAACCCATGGACCTGGCGTATCTGACCGCCATCACGCGCACGCCTTATTTCCCATCCTATGATCCCTGGTTCACCGGCGGATATATTAATTACTATTACTTCGGTTTTGTATTGATTGCTACGCTCATCCACCTGACCGGGATCGTACCCTTCATCGCTTACAACCTGGCCGTGCCAACGCTCTTCGCCATGACTGCTATGGGCGGATTCGTGGTCGCTCTTAACTTCGCAGCCACCAGGCAGATCAACATCCGGCGTCTTCTGGTGGTAGGACTATGTGGTGCGCTTTTTGTTGCGGTGATCGGGAATCTTGCTCAGGTCAAACTGGTTGTCAACGGCGTGCGTGACCGGAGCACGTTTACCGTCGAACCGGATGCCTCCGCCACCCTGAAGTTCGCCCAATTTACCGAGGGCTTGAGTCACTGGATGATCGACCACAAACTGGACACGATCCGCACCGAGTGGTGGTATTGGAACTCGACCCGCGTCATTCCGGCCGCGCAGGGCGAAGCGGGACCGATTAATGAGCTGCCGTTTTTTACCTTCCTCTTTGGCGATCTGCACGCCCATATGATGGCACTGCCAATTACATTGCTTGTGCTGGCGCTGGCAATCAGCGTCATTCGCGGCCGGCGAGACGATGAGTTACCATGGTGGCGCGATCCCGTGGAACTTGTGACCCTGTTTCTCCTGGCATTAACCACCGGCGCCTTGTGGACGATCAACACCTGGGACTTTCCAACCTACGTATTGCTTGTCGCCGCAGCGCTGACCATCCGTGCCTATGCTCAGCATGGACGGCTTGATTTCGAGGTCCTGCTAACAGCAATCCTGCAATTAATCGTGGTAGTGATCGCCGGCCGGTTACTCTTCCAGCCATTTCACAGTCACTACGCGGGAAGCAACTTCGGCGTGGAACTGTGGAAGGGGTCGAAGACGCCCTTATGGGCGTATCTGCTCATCCATGGATTCTTCCTGTTCGTTATTGTCTCTTACCTGATCGATGAATTCCTGCATGAGCCGGGACATAACGCCGTTGTGCGAACTGTACGGATAAAGCTTAAGTATTGGAGACACAACGCAAGATTAGTCCGATTATTCGACCTGCTTACCTATCCTCAGCCACTCTATCAATTGGTGTTGGATACGAGTGGCGTAATCTTCGCCTTCCTCCTTGCGACGCTTTTCTTCAGGCCGGTCGTTGGACTTGCTTTGCTCCTGACGTCTATCAGTGCGCTCTTGCTGTTCAGCAGGAGACCACGCCCGGCGCGCCAGTTGATTCTGTCCATGATCGGGCTGGGGTTGATCCTCACAGCGGTTGTTGAGATTTTCGTCATCAAAGGCGATATTAGCCGCATGAATACCGTGTTCAAATTCTATCTGCAGGTGTGGGTACTGTTTGGCGTGGTATCCGCGGTTGCCTTGCCCCAGATTGTGGCGCGCTTCCGGCGCCGCTTCTTCGTGGAGCGCAGCGTCCTGCCCGAACCGGCTGAAGGAACGGCATGGACTCCGCAAGTGGCTGCGGCATACGAAAGGAACCGCCAGCCCAAGCGCAGTAATGCGGGCTCCGGCCTGTGGTGGACGGCGTTCAGTCTCCTGCTGGCGGCGTGCTTCCTTTATCCATTGACCGCTGCGCCCGTACGGATGAGAGACCGCTTCCCTGATAGTACGTCATCCACGCTGAATGGCACCGCCTACATGCGGACATCCGTGTACTTTGACGATGGCCGCCCCGTTCCATTAGACTGGGACCGCGAAGCGATGGAATGGCTCCGTCAAAACGTGCGCGGTATTCCCACGATCGTGGAAGCCAGCACACCGCTGTATCGCTGGGGGTCGCGCGTCTCAATTTATACCGGTCTTCCCGCCGTCATTGGCTGGGACTGGCATCAAAAGCAACAACGCTCCATCCTGCCTGGGCAGGTGATCGAAAAGCGCATTCAGGATACAAACACAATCTTCACCAGCACCGATCAGGGGCAATTGAAACATCTGCTGGACGAATATGCTGTGCAATATATTTACGTCGGTCCCCTGGAGCGAATCTATTACGCCGGCGATGGAATCAATAAGTTCGACCAGCCGAATCCGCTCTGGAAACTGGTCTATGAAAACGAACAGGTCAAAATATTCCAAGTGCAGTAAGCCCAATGGTTACTTACTATTAAGTAAAAATCCACATCTGAGGGTAGATGTGGATTTTGCTTTTAATTAATTATTTATTTCCAAATATGTCCGTAACCGTATTCGCCTTCGAGTAGTTGCCCTGTGGCAAAGCGTTCAAAACGAAAAGGCGTGATATCCACGGTTTTGGACGCCCCATCGAGAATGAGTTCGACGAGGCTGGCACCCACGGCCGGAGATGTTTTGAAGCCTGTGCCGCTCAGCCCGCAGGCGAGATAGAAACCATCCAGCCCCGAGGCGCCGTAGATGGCACGCTGGTCGGGAGTAATGCCGTCGCGCCCGACATGGATAGAGTGCAAGCCGCTCTCTTCGATCTTCGGAATGCGCTTCACCATCTGGTCGATCAATTTCTCAAGAAACGTGTCCGTAGGCGTCTGGTCTTCGGCGTCGGGTGGTTCCCCGCGCAGCGATTCATCTTCGCCCGCAGCTAGGATGAGTGCACTGCCCTCCGGGCGGAAGTAGCAGTTGATCGTATCGTCAATCACCGCTGGAATTTTACCAAGCGTCGGCGGGCGGTGAAGAAAAGCGACATCGTGCGTCCACGTTTCCATCGGGACGTCGATGCCCGCGAGGCTGGCGACATACTTCGCCCACGGTCCCGCCGCATTGACGACGATTGGGCTGGAGAGGTCACCCTGCGTTGTTTCCACACCGATCACTTTTCCGCCCGCTGTGTGGATGGCCGTCACTTCACAATTTTGCACCAGCTTCGCCCCGTTCCGTTTAGCGGATTCGAGAAAAGAGTTGGTTGTGAGGGTTGCGTCGGCGTAGCCCGAATCAGGTTCGTAAGCGGCGAAGTCGAACTGATCGGTAATGAAATCCGGGATAAGTTTTTTGACATCAGCAGCAGAAATGACGGACGTATTGATGCCGATGCGCTGTTGGTTGGCGACGTTGCCCCGCAGTTTATCTTCATGCTCACGTTTGGCGATTTGCATGAAGCCTGTTTGCATAAAGCCACATTCCCCGCCCACTCTTTCTTTCCAATGATTGAAATAATATTTATAACTGGCGAAGGTCAGCTCGGATTCGGCGGCGAGGTCGTAATGCATGCGGACCAGGCCGCTCGAGTGACCTGTCGCGCCGGAAGCAGTGACCTTGCGTTCCAGGATGGCGATCTTCAGTCCACGCTCGGCGAAGTGGAAGGCGAGGCTGGCTCCCATCACGCCCGCACCGATGACGATGGCATCATATGTTCGATTCATGACTCACCTCATGCATGTAGATGGCGGGAGTATATCATCACTGCCGCGGGCGTATTCTTGGATTTTTCTAAATGAGATATACTTTTAGTATGGCCGAAAAACAGCATGAGCGTTTAGGTCTTTTTGGCGGGACATTTGATCCGCCCCATGTGGGTCACTTAATTTTAGCTTCGGAAGCCAGCTCGCAGCTCGATTTAACACGCGTTTTATGGACAGTTACTCCCGATCCCCCACACAAGCAGGACCAATTCATCACGTCCCTGCAACATCGGCTGGCGATGGTGAAACTGGCAATCCAAGATAATCCGCTCTTCGAGATTTCCAATATCGAAATGAATCGCCCGGGACCCCATTACACAGTCGACACGATCCGCTTATTGGCGGAACAAAACCCGCGCGCCGAGATCGTACCCATTATCGGCGGCGATTCGTTGAATGATCTCCCCACCTGGCATCAGCCAAAAGAATTGGTCTATGCTGCTCATTGGGTCGGCGTGATGCGTCGTCCCGGTGAGGAGCCTGATCTCAAAGACCTGGAACGCGAATTGCCGGGGATCAGTTCCAAGGTCCACTATGTGGATGCGCCGCTGTTGGAGATCGCCTCGCGTGAGATCCGCAGCCGGGTTGCCAGCGGACGTCCTTACCGTTACTATCTTTCCAATCCCGTATACGAATACATCGAGCAGAATCATCTCTACCACCAAGCCGAAGCTGTCAATCCTGAACCGTAAACCGGGCCACTTTTCCTTGTTTGGCTCTTTTCTTCTATCGCTTTCGGACACTTCACGGATTTTCCTGTACTAAAAATTATATATAATTTATAATCATCGGTATCTGAAAGGTATCCGATGCTAAGTAACCCCCCTGCTGAAGAAACTGAATTCATCCAAAAACGACCTCTGAAAGAGGACATTTTTGACGTGTTGCACGAGAAGATCATCTCGGGCACCTACAAACCCGGCGATTGGCTGCGTCAGGACGATATCGCCACACAATTGGGCGTTAGTATGACCCCGGTTCGCGAGGCGCTGGATCTGCTCGTCTCGGCCGGCTTGGCAGAGCGGGTTCCCTATCGTGGCGTCCGGGTTCGCGAAATGTCCACAAAGGATGTAGTGGAAGCGTATGGACTGCGGCTAGTGCTCGAAGCCGTCATCGCTCAGGAGGCGGCAAAACATATTACACGGGAACAAATTGCCGGCTTGGAAAGCATTTTGGACGAGATGAAGTCTCACGAAACGCTCAAGGATGTCTCCAACGAACGACGGACAAGCCGGGAATTCCACGCTGCGATTGCCGAGGCAACCAAGAATGACCTGCTGGTTAAGCTCTATGCAGTGGTGTCGAATGCGTTCCCCGATTGGCTTTTGTACGAGGGGTTGTTCCGTCATCCCGAGCTGCTGGCGGACAGCATGCTCAGTACCTACAAAGAGCATGTGGCGATCGTCGAAGCGCTCAAAAACAGCGCCGCGGATGAAGCAGCACGAAAATCAATTGAGCATGTAATGGAATCGGGCAAATGGCTGGAAGAAAATTTAGCTATTCCTTCTACATTGCTACGCGAAAAAGAAGAACAGGTTTTCCCGCTGATGAAATCAAAGAAATAAGGAGATTGCGTGATGATCGAAAACGTCCAAATTGAAGAACTCTACAAGCAGATGGCACAAAGCATCATTGATGGTGAGCAGGAGCTGGCTGTCGAACTGGCGCAGAAATCCATCGAGCTGAATATGCACCCGCTGGACACGATCACAAAGGGATTCGTGGTCGGCGTCAATTACATCGGTGACCAGTTTGGGAAAGGCGAGGCATTTTTGCCGGAACTGGTGATGGCTGGCGAGGCGATGAAAGCCGCCGTTGCCACACTCGAGCCGGAATTGTTGAAGCTCGGGGAAGCACGTGAAGTGATGGGACGCGTTGTGCTTGCGACTGTCGAAGGCGATATCCATGAGATTGGGAAGACGCTCGTCGGAACCATGCTGGCCGCCTCGGGCTTTGAAGTCGTCGACCTGGGCGTCGACCAACCTGCCGAGGACATCATTAGGAAAGCGCTCGAGATCGATGCACAGATCATCGGCATGAGCGCGCTGCTCACTACGACGATGGTTCGCCAGCGTGAAGTCATCGAAGAGCTGGACAAGGAAGGCTTGCGCCCACGCATCAAAGTCATGGTCGGCGGCGCGCCGATTACCAAAGATTGGGCAGACAAGATCAAAGCCGATGGCACGTCGGAAGACGCCGTGGGGGCAGTGAAATTGGCTAAGCAACTGGTTGGGAAGGAATAAAGTTTTATTTGTGGGTCACCCTGAGCATAGCGCAAGGACAAATTGCAGGAGCATCCGATACATTCATCAAAATATACCCGCAGACACACGGGCGATACTCACGCCCGAATTCATGGATAGACGTCCTGACAATGAGTGGGAAACCATCACGGCAAGCAAAGTTTTGACAGAACATGGTCCCGAAGCGCTTGATCCGAAGATCAGCGAAGAAATGACAACGGTTATTGAGTCGGTCGAAAAATAGATTTTGGAGAGTTGCCAGGTTTAAACGCTTGCAGACTGGAATGTGCCAACTTTGCCACCTGCCATGATGAGACGTACAAACGTTTTTCTCTTTTAGAGGTGCCCTATGCAACCGAAACTTACACTTCTCAGCGACGAACTCATTGCTCGGATCCTGGAGGAAGCCTACGAGCTTCTGAAGTGCCCCGGTGTCAAGGTGCAAAACCCTGAAGCGCGGGATTTACTTGCCGCGGCAGGCGCAAAACTATATCCGGACAACTATGTTGTGGGAATTCCCGATTCTCTTGTTCACAAGGCATTGGAAAGCGTGCCGCGCGAATTTTATTTATATGATTACGACGGCAATCCTGTTGTCCACTATGGCGGCGACTCGGTCCATTTCGACCCGGGTTCCTCTGGAATTGCCATGCTCAACCCCGAAACGTTGGAGCATGATACAACGGAAACAGCGCATCTCCTTCGTTTGTTGAAGGTTGCAGAGCAGCTTCCCCAGTATGACGCGCAATCGACGGCAGTGATTTGCCATGAGGTTCCCCAGGGTATTCAAGATTCCTATCGCTTATATTTAGTATTGCTCTATTCCAAAAAACCGATTGTGACCGGCGCATTCACGAACAAGACCGTGCAGGAAATGATAGATATGCTGGTGCTCTTCGCAGGGAGCCCGGAAGCCGCTCGCGAAAAACCACGCGCTATTTTTGATGTGTGTCCGGCACCGCCTCTGATCTGGAGCAATTTCGGTGCCGGGAATCTCATCGCACTTGCAAAGGCTGGCATTCCGGCGGAAATCGTATCGGTGCCGTTAGCAGGCGCGGCGGCTCCGGTCACGATGTTAGGGACGATCACGCAACACACGGCCGAATGTCTGGCGGGGATTACGATCCACCAGCTCGCCCGGGCTGGCTCCCCTGTCGTTTGGGGCGGCGCAGCGGCGATCTTTGACATGCGTAAAGGTGCCACACCGATGGGCGCCGTCGAAACGGCGATGCTCGATTGTTCATACGCCCAAGTTGCCAAGTCTCTTCACATGCCTACCCATACATATCTTGGCGCTACAGACTCTAAGCTTGTCGATGCACAAGCGGGTCTCGAAAGTGGCATCACTGCCATGATTGGCGCGTTGAGTGGGATCAACATGATCTCTGGTTCCGGCATGCTGGATTTTCTTGCCTGCCACAGTGCCGAAAAGCTTGTCATCGACGCCGAAGGAATCGCTATGGCAAAGCGTATGGTGATGGGCGTCAAACAGCTTACAGAAACCCTTGCCACCGGCTTTTACGATGAAAAAATCAACTTTAAGGGCGGTGACTTTCTCAAGCAGAAAATCACCATGCGGCTCTTCCGCGAAGAACAACATCTACCCAGTAACATCATCGATCGCGATTCGACACGCGCCTGGAAAGCTGCCGGAGCACTGGATGCTTTTGGCCGCGCAAAGATCCGTGTGAACGAATTACTCGCCTCCTACCGACGGCCAGAATTGGATCCTATTATACACAGTGAGCTCCAAGCCTTCATGCAGGATCTCAGTATAAAGGCTGGACTCGAAGATTTGCCCATGCTAGAAGATTTTCAACTGGCATGACTCCGAGCTAGTTCATGAACTTTCCCTTGTTGTGGTATAAAATTTAGGATACCTATACACAGGAACCAAATATTTCCTCGCTGAACGAAGTGACCGAGTGTTAAAAGACGTTATCTGGTAAAAGCGTGCTGTACCTGCTGCGCTCGTCCCGCGCTCAGTGTGGATCAACTAGGAGAACCATGCTCAAACAAGCTCATGCAATTTCAGAGGAACTGATTGAATGGCGGCGTGATTTTCATATGCACCCGGAGATCGGCTTCGAGGTTCATCGTACGTCGAAGATCGTTGCAGATGAACTGGAAAAGATGGGATACACAGTTAAACGCGGCATTGGAAAAACCGGTGTGGTCGCAGATATCGGCGAAGGTGGCAAATTGGTAGCTATCCGCGCCGACATGGACGCACTGCCCATTCTGGAGCAGAACCCGTATGAGTATGCATCCAAGACTCCCGGTGCAATGCACGCCTGTGGTCATGACAGTCACACGGCGATGGCGCTCGGCGCAGCTTTATTATTATCGAAAGAAAAACTGCCCGGGCGGGTGCGTTTCCTCTTCCAACCCTGTGAAGAGACCGCCGATGAGGAAGGCAAAAGCGGTGCGCAACGGATGTCGGCTGAAGGCGCGATGGATGGCGTGGACTATGTCATCGCTCAGCATGTCGACCCGACGAGACCCGTGGGTACGATCGGAATCAATGCCGGTCCCATCTCGGGCGGCGTGGACAACTGGTATGCAACCATCTCGGGTAAAGGCGGACATGGTGCCCATCCAGATAAAACAGTTGATCCGTTCTATTTGATGTCCCATGTCATCATCGCTTTGAATGCCCTCATCTCTCGCAGGATCAATCCGTTTGAGCC
>DATHUN010000191.1:0-10650 GCA_035462205.1 Anaerolineales bacterium | reverse complement strand
ACTTCCGTCGAAACGGGAGCATTTTTGTTGATAAATCGGCTAACGGTTGCCACGGAAACGCCTGCTTCACGGGCAACATCACGTATTGTAACTGAGGAAGAAGAACGACGGGTCATCTTTGTGTAACCGTTTACTGTAACCGATTACATTATTTCACAACCTTTTTTCACAGTCAACCAACGCTTCCCTTAAAAAATGTCCTCAAGAGCAATTACCGACGGCAGACTTGCTATTCAATGATGTAAAGGCTGATGGACTGCCCGGGAAAGGACGTATCGTCCGATAACTGGACGGTGCCGATATTCTCCGCCTCGTGGTCGGGATCGAAGAGCCACGCCACCGCCTGGGTCTCGGTCTGGTCGCCGATGCGAATAGCTTTGGTCTTTGCTTCGAGCGCCAAATTGACGACCATGACGGTCAGCGCACCATCGTCGCGTCGTGCCGCGTACACTTGGAGATCCGGATCATCCGATGAAGAATAGATCAGCTCACTACCAAACTTCTTATACATTTGATATGTGTAATAACTGGGGAACACGTCATAGCCGCTGATCAATCCCAATCCCCCTGAGCCGCCCTTTGCGGTCAAATACCATTCATTTGCCATGAGCACTTTGTTCTTAATCATGCTGCCCAGAACGGCTGCCATCCAAATAGCGTTGTAATGCGAGTCTGGCGTTGTTTCTTTGCCCACTGATTTATCATAAGCAGAATTAAACTCGGTGACAGCAATTGGCAGCTCTTTGCCTGTATATTCGTGAATCAGCTCGCGGGCGTGACGGAAGATCTTATCCCATTCTTGCGCGTTGAGGCGCAGCTCATCGAAAGATGGGGGACCGGATGTGCGCGAACGTGGGAACGGATAGCGATGGAAGGAAACTACATCCACCATGTCACCATTCGCCTTCAGAAATTCAGTCATCCAGGATTCATCCCATTCGCCAAAGTTCGTGGTGGCATCGGGGCTTGTGTCATAGCTGAATTGATTAATTTCTGGTCCGACGAGTTTTATGGTTGGATCTACCTTTTTCATTGCTTCGGCAAATGCACGCCATTCCTGGTTAAAACGGTTTACATCATACGTTTGCCCCTGACCCTTCAACTCCGCGTCATAGAGCGTAGGCTCATTGCCAATGTTCCAATATTGGACATTGTATTTTTTCGCGATATTGGTATAGCGCACGATCTCAGCAGCTTGTTCCGGCGTCCCGCCGAGCAGTCGCACGCTGAAGAGGGCCGTGGCACCCATTTTATTGGCAAAGTCCATGAACTGATCGATCTGTTGTGGTGTCACATTGTTGTGATCTCCCCACGCGCCGGCTGGAAAACGCAGAATTTTTATATCCAAATCGTATGCCTCCGGCAGCATATCAAAGGAGACGACAAGCCATGGTCCATAGTTGGAACCATAGATCAACGGGCTGATCGGTCCCAGCGAGGTAGATGGGTCCACGTATAACACTCCCGGAACAGGAGTTGGCACCGGTGTAGATGTAGGTGGTAACGTCGCAGTGGGAAGGGGCGTTTGTGTCGAGGTCATCGCCGCTGGCACGCTAGGAGCAGTTGCTCCACAACCAGAGAGAATTAAAGAAAGCACTACCATTACAAGCAGGATACGCGTCATAGCAATCTCCGGCAAATTTTGTTGGCTAGATATTACCATGTGTTAAAAAGAAAAGAGACAGCATCCACTGCTGTCTCTTCCACTTTGTTCCAGGGTTACATTGTCACCCGGCCGCGCGTCAGCATGGCGAGGATGGCAACAAAGAGTGCCGAGCCAATGACCGACCAAACAATCGGGAAGGCCCGCCCGCCAACATTGATTGCGAAAATCTCCGGCAAGCCAAGCAAGCCGGCGATCCAGGTGCCGATGACGGCTCCCACAAAGCCAACCAGCGTAGAGGTAATGCAGCCGCCAACGGAATAGCCAGCCAATGCCTGCCCGACCGCACCGCAGATCGCGGCGATGATCAGTAGCACAACAAAATCCAAAACTGACATTTCGCTCTCCTTTCGCTTTCTTAATCTTCCAGTTCCCATTTCCGAGTGCGCTTGTCCTTGACGTATTTCTGTTTTACAGCATTCCACGCTGTTCGAAACACAATCTCTTACTAGGAAATGTTTTCTGGGCGATTTACAGCATCCTGCTACTCAAGCCAGGCATGATTGCCGAGTACCGCATATCTATCTTTATTTTAAATTTGAATTCAGCCCGCAAAAGCATTTGAAAAGTTTAGTTATTTACAAAATAAGTGGTAAATGATTTCACAAAAATTTCTTGGGCATGTACAGGAAGAATTTCCCGCAAGTTTAAAGATAGATCCTGTACAGTTTGATAGGGCATATTTAAATAGCAAAGGCTGAGCGAAAACGCTCATAGCGTCTTCGCTCAGCCAGAGGGATTGTTTACATATCGCGATTGACGTCGCGCGCGTCGACATTCCTCAGGAACATGTCGAGCTCATTGGCCGCTTCGTCGCGGCTGTAGCCATAGCGTTCCTGAATGAGACCGGCGAGTTCATCGTAGTGACCGTTGATTCGTTCCAACTCATCGTCGGTCAGCCGACCCCATTGCTGTTTTACCTTACCTTTTAACTGTTTCCATTGACCTTCCAAGATATCCCTATTCATGACTAGATCGCTCCTTTCTTTGCATATTATGCAAATCGGACAGGAATAGAACTTGCCTGATGTACAGACAAAGTCATAAGGTTTAAACGAGGGGGAGAATAGTTTGTTACTAATCGTACTTTATAGAATAGTTGAATCATAAGACGTTCTCAAATTTGTATGACAAATTGAGAATGTCATACCATCATCACTTTAACTATGAATCTCAGTTACGCGGATCGAGATATTTCAATCCGGAGCCGGTGTTGAACAACACAATGCGTTCCTCTGGTTGTACCCACTTCTTCTCGATCAACTTCTGCAATGCAGCAAGTGTTGCGGCGCCCTCGGGAGCCGCGAAGATGCCCTCCCCGCGGGCAAGCTCTTTTTGCGCCGCCATGATTTCTTCATCACTCACCGCTACAGCCGTGCCATGGCTCTCATAGATATCCTGCAGAATTAAGCGATCGGCAAAACTCTTTGGCACCCGCAAGCCCGATGCGATCGTGTGCGCGTTCGGCCAAAATTCGCAAAAGGAGGCATGACGGTCAAACGCTTTCACGACCGGAGCACATCCATCCGCTTGGACAGATACCATACGCGGGCGTTTCGAGTTCTCCAGCCAACCTAATGCTTCGAGCTCGGCAAAGGCTTTCCACATGCCAACTAATCCTGTCCCACCGCCAGTGGGATAAAGGATCACATCCGGCAATTCCCAGCCGAATGATTCCGCCAGCTCGTAGCCCATCACTTTTTTGCCTTCGACCCGATAGGGCTCCTTGAATGTGGAAACATCGAACCATCCTTCGGCGCGCGCTTTCTCGCCAGCGATGCCGGCCGCGTCGCTGATCAGTCCATCCACCAAAATAACTTCTGCGCCGGTCATGCGACTCTCTTCGATGTTTGCATAGGGCGTGTCTTTGGGCATGAAGATGTGCGCTTTCAAACCGGCGCGCGCTGCATAAGCAGCCATGGCACCACCGGCGTTGCCCGCGGTGGGGATGACCACTTGTTCCACACCCAGTTCTTTTGCCTTCGAGATCGCCGCGGCGAGTCCGCGCGCTTTGAAGGAGCCAGTCGGGTTGCTGCTTTCATCTTTTACATATAAGCTGGAGAGTCCCAACTGCTTCTCCACATGAGGAAGAGACAAAAGTGCTGTATCACCTTCCCCGAGGTAGATGCGGTTCTCCGATTTAATGACTGGCAACAACTCGGCCCAACGCCACATGCCTTTTGAGCGACGTGAGATTTCATCACGGTCTACCTGCTGGCGGGCGTTCTCCAAATCGTAAATTGCCAGCAGCGGGGATTGGCAAATTGGGCAGAATGTATGGATCTCGTTGTAGGAATAATCCTTCCCACATCCGGAACATTGCAAGTGGGAGATATGAGATGGAAGGGCTGGATTCATAGGTGACCTTGAGCTGGACATGATTTCTATTTTATCTGCTCTCCCATTTCCAGAATGAGCAATCCTACGATCGTTTTCCCTTGTTTATACCTTTGCCTGGTTCATACAACCTCTTTGGAGTTTTGTTATAAGCACTTCAGCCTGGGAGGTCCAAAAGGAGAGCCCCACTCTAGAATGCGGAGAATATGTCTCCCATTTTGCATTCTCATGAGCGGGGCGCTATTCGCTAATTGGTTGTAAGGGTGTTATTTGGCGATCTCGGTAGACCTGGTTTCGCGGATCACAGTCACTCGGATTTGACCGGGATATTGCATGGTCTCTTCGATCTTCTTTGCCACGTCACGTGCCAGGCGAGCGGAGGCAAGATCGTCGATCGAGTCAGGTTTGACGATGATACGCACTTCGCGTCCCGCCTGGATGGCGAACGCCTGCTGCACACCCTCGAAGGACATGGACATTTCTTCCAGCGTGCGGATGCGCTTGATGTACGCTTCGAGGTCCTCTCGACGAGCACCCGGGCGCGCGCCCGAAATTGCGTCGGCAGCTTCGGCGATGACGGCTTCCACGGTCAGCTGGTCCACTTCATGGTGATGAGATTCGATCGCATTTACCACGACGGAATTGACGCCATAGCGACGGCAATACTCCGCGCCCAGCTTGGCATGTGTACCTTCCTGGTTGTGATCCATTGCTTTGCCGATGTCATGTAGGAAGCCGCCCTGTTTGGCGATTTCTACATTGGCACCGATCTCAGCCGCCAGGATGCCAGCTAGCTTGGAAACTTCCACGGCGTGGGCGAGCTGGTTCTGGCCATACGAAGTGCGGAATTTAAGGCGGCCCATCATGCGCAGAATTTCTGGATGAAGGCCGGTAATGTTGGCATCATAGGCTGCCTGTTCCCCGGCTTCATTAATGATCTTTTCGACGGCGCGGGTTTCATCTTCGACGATCTTTTCGATATGGGCGGGATGAATACGTCCATCGAGAATTAGCTTGGCGAGGGCCCGGCGACCGACCTCGCGTCGGACGGAGTCGAAACACGAGACCGTGACGGAATCAGGTGTGTCATCCACGATCACGTCCACGCCGGCGGCTTGCTCAAAGGCTTTAATATTGCGTCCATTGCGACCGACGATGCGACCCTTCATCTCCTCGTTGGGCAGTGTGACGACGGCGCGGGTTACTTCGGCGACGTGCTCGGATGCAACGCGCTGGATGGCATCTGCGATGAGCTTACGGGCGCGCTTTTCTCCCTGCTCGCGTGCCTCCGCTTCGATCTGACGGATGATGCGCGCCATGTCGCCGCGGGCTTCCTTCTCCACCATTGCAAACAATTCTTTGCGGGCATCTTCCGGTGTCATCTGAGCGACGAACTCGAGTTTCTTGGATTGTTCCTCGTACAGCTTTTCGATCTCGTTGAAGCGGCGATCGACCTGCGACTGACGTTTGTTGATGGTCTGTTCACGCTGTTCCAGCCGATCGGCGCGGCTATCCAATTCGGAGCGACGTTTATCCAGGCGTTCTGTTTCCTTGTTCAGCTCGATGCGCCGTTCCTTGATCTCAGCTTCGGCAGCCTGGACGATCTTGACGGCATTTTCGCGTGCCTGGCTCTCGATCAGGCGGGCTTGTTCACTGGCGCCCTTGAGGATATTTTCAGCTTTATCCTGTTGGTTCTTCAGGGCAATATCCGCCTGATAACGGTGAAAGAAATATCCAATCGCAAGCCCGGCGATCAATAATACGAGACTTATCACAGTAAAGATGATGGGATTCATGTTGTATCCTCTTCTTCGTAATGTTGTTCATTGGCGTGGATTTCATTCCAGATCCTGGTGACAACGGGTGAGATCACGGAGTAGGAAAATCCACGCCGGGCAAGAAACTCAGAAAGTTTCCTGCGAAAATCGTTCCATTCCAGAGACTTGAACCGGGGAGCTCTCTTTTGCGCCGCTTCATACGCGGCGGCATCATCGTCCACGCTTTCGATAGCAGAACGGATCGCTTCCTCATCCAATCCTTTTTGTTTCAATTCCATCGCCATCATGCGGCGACTGCGCGGGCGAAAGACATTCCTGTTTTCCACCCACGCGCTCGCAAACTGGCTGTCGTTTGCCAGTCCATCCTGCCGTAACCGCTCGATGGTCTGCTCGATCACCCCCTCCGGGATTTCGTGCTTGCGGAGGTTTTTGCGGATCTCTGATTCGGAGCGGGCACGGTAACTCAAGAAGAGCATGGACTGCTGGTAGGCGCGTTCGCGTGCATCCTCCGCCTGTAACTGCTCGATTTTTTCATCACTTAGTTCCTGGCCGACCCGCAGCCAGGCGGCGACGATACGAGCCAGCCCGAAGGCGAACTCCCCATCCAGATGAAGGTTCACCCGGTTTGGATTTTTCTTTTGCACGACGAGCGCAGTAATCTTTTTCATTATTAAAAACACACAGCCAAGAACCGACCATTGGCTCTGGCTGTCGAAGCTTCCGTGGGAACGGAGAAACGTCTGGGTAAGTTGAGCAGACCCGAAGGTCCCGCGCGAGCGGCGCGTGGGATGGGGTCAATCCGCGTGACGGAATTTTAAGTCACAAGCGGGTATCGAGTTGCGGAGGGCGAAGTCAGGGTTGTAAATAGTCTTTTTCCGATCGACTTCACAAAATAACTCCCAAACCGGGGGAGATTCTTGCTCAAATATCCAAAGAAAATACAGCCAGCGCCGGAGCGGCAGAAATAGTCTTTTCAGCATCCTCGCGGATGTATCTAAATTATACATGAAATTTAAGGTTTGTTAATCTCAAACAAGTTACTAATTTATTAATGCTTTTGACTAGTCAACTGACAAAGCTCTGTAACTATTTCTTCCATGAAGCGTCATGTTGTCGAAAAATCTGGGATTATTGCTAATTCATACTATGAATCATATATCACACTATCCATTGTTTTCAAGGAAGAGGAAAATTAAGGGTAGTTTTGCCGTGTTCTTTTTGCGGTCCAAGCAAGGGGAAAGGAGGGTACAACCGGACAAGCTTCACTTTATTAAACCTTATAGACAGGGCTGGTAGGGAAATCTTATTCGCCAATACTATTCCGATCCAAGCAGAAAGGAAATAAGATGCACAAAATAGCATTTTCTTCACTCTTCAACAAGTTTGTAACAGCAACAGCAATCCTTGCCATGGTGCTGGCGGCGGTACCTGCACTGCCAGTGGCTGCGGCATCCATTACGGTGAATATCACGAGCGATGAGTACGTCGATAATACGAACTGCTCATTGCGCGAGGCGATTATCGCTGCGAATACGAATGCCTCCTTCTTCGGCTGTACCTACACAGGTGGCGGCCCAGATGACATCATCACGTTGGCAAGCGGATCTACATACACACTCAGCCGTGTTGGCACGACCACAACCAACGGCGACCTGGATGTAGGTAATCCAGACGGAACGGCCGGGAACCTCACCATCCAGACAAGCGGAGCAACGAATGCGATCATCGATGCAAGTGGCATCAGTAATCGTGTGATGGAAGTAGATGAAAGTGGAAATACCAATCTCACTTTGACCCATATCACCCTCACCGGTGGAAATTCCCCCGACGGTGCGGGACTCTACTTTGCGGGAGATGGTACGCTCACCCTGAGCAATAGTACAGTTTCAGGGAATACTGCAACCGGCGAAGCAAATTGTGGCGCTGGCGTTTTCAACAGCAGCCTTGCCACCGTGATTATTAACAATAGCACGATTGAGAACAACACCTGTACAGCAGCCGGGGCGGATGGTGCAGGTCTTCTGAAAGCTACCGGCGGTACGCTGACTATCACAAACAGTACATTCTACAATAATACAACTCCAGATTATGGTGGTGGTGTACGTATCGATATTGTAGCTGGCACGGCAACAATTTCGAATTCCACCTTCGTAAACAATGTGGCTGGTAGCCGAGGTGGGGGACTTCAGGTGAAAAGCGGAACGGTTACAGTCAGCTTTTCAACGTTTTCCGGCAACTCTGCCAGTTATCCTGGTCCCAGTACAGGAGGCGCCGTTCAAGCAACTGGTGGCTCGATCACCGTTTTGCAGAGCATTCTTGCAAATTCCCTCACGAATGCTGTGACCGGCGCGGATTGTGACCAGCTCGATCCTGGCACGGTGGCGGTGACGAACTCGCTGGTGGAAAATAATAGTGATTGCACAGGCACGATTGTTTCCAGCGCTGATCCGGTATTGGGCTCTCTTGCGGATAACGGCGGGCCGACGATGACGTTGGCGCTTTTGCCGGGTTCTCCTGCAATCAATATAGCGGATGACGCCAGTTGTCCGGCTGCGGATCAACGCGGTATAAGTCGTCCACAGGGTGCTCATTGTGATCTGGGAGCATACGAATTTGGCGACGAGCCGCCTGCTGTGGCGTCCATTGACCGTGCGTCTCCAAATCCAAGCAGTGCAGCATCGGTAAATTTCACTGTAACCTTCTCTGAACCTGTAACAGGTGTCGATGCAGGCGATTTTGTGCTGACAACGACTGGGGTGACCGGTGCCTCGATTACCGATGTGAGCGGCTCGGGTTCCACCTACACCGTGACGGTGAACACTGGAACCGGGGATGGGACGATCCGCCTGGATGTGGTGGACGATGATAGTATCCATGATACCGGTGGCAATGCGCTGGGTGGAACGGGCGCCGGAAATGGCAACTTCTCCGCTGGACAGGTGTATACCGTCAAAAAATCTGCGGATATCGATGTTGTGATCGGTGGGAATCTCCAGGCCAGTTACAATTTGGATCCCTTCGAAAGCACGCGCGATAGCTATGTGAACGTCGACGACGGTCCAGCGAAAGTGGTCAGCACGAATGATCTGCCGATCATTTCCTCGGAGCGGATCAACCTGAAGAACGGGTTGGGTTTTGAAAGCTATACCGAGTTTCTTGGGTTACCTGCCAGTAAGCTCTCGGATACCTACATTTTCCCGTGGTACAACAATGCCACCAGTGGCGGCTTGAGTTCGCAGTTGCGGATTGCGAACGTGGGCAATGCCCAGACCACTGTCACGATCAAGGTGCATGGCGTGGCGCAGGTGCCGACCTACATCCTGGATCCGAATCAAAGTGAGCGGGTCACGCTCGATAATGTAGACAATGGTCCCGTAGAAGTAAAGAGCTCAGGTGGGGTGCCGATCATTGCCTCCCTGCGTATCAACCTTAAGGACGGCGTAGGCTTCGAAAGCTACACCGAGTTCCTGGGACAGTCGGCCAGCTCGACGGTGGGAACAAAGTATGTGTTCCCCTGGTATAACAATGCCACCGCCGGCGGCTTGGACTCGCAACTGCGCTTTGGCAATGTGGGTAACGCTCAGACTACGGTGACAATCAAGGTGGCTGGCGTGGCACAGGTGCCGACCTACACTCTCGATCCGAACGAAAGTGCACGGGTCCCGCTGGTCAATGTGGACAATGGTCCGGTGGAAATTAGCTCGTCGGGCGGTGTGCCGATCATCGCAGCCATGCGGGCAAACTTGAAGAACAACGTGGGTTTCGAAAGCTATTCGGAATTCATCGGGTTGCCGGGTGCCACGCTCACCGAAACGCGCTATTTGTTTCCGTGGTACAACAATGCCACCAGTGGCGGCTTGAGCTCGCAGTTGCGCTTTGCGAATGTGGGCAATGCCACCACCACCGTGACGATCAAAGTGGCCGGCATAGCGCAGGACACGACCTACACACTGGATCCCGATGAGAGTGCGCGGGTCGACCTCACCAATGTCGATAATGGTCCCATTGAGGTGATCTCCTCGGGTGGGGTGCCGATCATCGCTTCGATGCGGGTCAACTTGAAGAGTGGCTTGGGCTTCTCCAGTTATTCGGAGTTTATCGGTTTGTCGGTGGGAGCGGGTATGCCAGGCAATGAATTGAGCCCGACCTATTGGTTCCCCTGGTACAACAATTTGACAGCTGGTGGACTCTCCTCCCAGCTTCGTTTCGGCCTTCCGTAAGTCAAGAGCAGCAAATTTCTTTTATCTAGGAGGCAGACACTTAGTCTGCCTCCTAGATTATTTCGGTTGAAAAATAGACCTCTTGCATAAGTCAATGTCGGTCAGGCTTTTAGCCTGACTATTCTAGGCTCCGGCGGGTTGCAAACCCGCCCTACAAGCACTTTCGCAAGAGATCTAATAAACAGTTTGAGGGACTTTTCCCTTAAAAAGATCGGCACGGGGTAGTTCTTTTGTGCTTTTAGAGTCCGCGAACACGGCGCAGGTCCTCTATTCTCGCCTGTCACACCACTCAGTATGGTTTAATGTCAGTGTCGGAATTTACCATTTCCAAAAGTTCATAACAGGCTCTAGCCTTTCTTGGATCGGGAAATATGACGATGCGCGAGCTTTTAACGCCTTAGCTTTTGAGGGATACTCGCAACCAATTTCCCAGTCACGTTTTCCTCTTAGTGGTTTTTGGCGATTGACTGCTGCACCAAATTTCAAGTACTATTCCACTCAAGAGGTTTCTTTCTATGTTCATTCCCATCCATAAGCAAATTCTTATCGGTATTTTCATATTGTCGAGCCTGATGAACGGGGCATCCACATATGCTCCGCTATCTGTCCCTGCACAGCTTACGTCGATGGCTAAAGGGGTAACCGATGATAC
>DATHUN010000190.1:0-8768 GCA_035462205.1 Anaerolineales bacterium | reverse complement strand
TTCGCTACCTCATAATACGAGCGCGGATCTTCCGGAGTGACGGCCGTCGGTGTGATGATTACCTTTGCTCCGTAAGCACGTAATAATAAAATCTTTTCATTGCTCATTTTGTCGGGCATGACGAAGATCGTCTTGTAGCCTTTCAGAGCGGCTGCAATCGCCAGCCCAACGCCGGTGTTGCCGCTTGTGGCTTCGACAATGGTTCCACCTGGTTTCAGTTCCCCCCGCTTTTCTGCCTGCTCAATAATATTCGCTCCGACTCTATCTTTAACAGAACCACCCGGATTCATGAATTCTAATTTTGCATATAAGGGAACCGGCAAATCCCGCCCAATGCGGCTGAGACGAACAAGTGGAGTGTTTCCAATCGCACCTAAAATGTTGTCATAGACGCGTTTTTCCTGCGAAACAGTTAATCTCATTCTCTCTCCTTTAGTTTGAATAATTTTACCGTCTTTTTATGCAGGGGTTGCAAAACAAACCTAATTCTTGCTTCGATATGGTATTATGCGGGAATGCTGGAACTCAATTTCCATTTACCCGAAACTGATGATGAGCCACTTCGTATGGGCGAGTGGTTTTATGAACTCGTTTGGAGTCCAAGTCAGTGTTATTACCGTCTACAGCATCACGGAATCGATTACATCGTGTATTTACGCTGGAGTCATAAAAATCCCTGGCAAGCCTATGTGATTAAAAATGCGGTCACTTTGGAAGAAATGCACAAAGAAAATGCGCTTTGGTCTGAGGATATTTTTCAGTTGCACAATGTTCACTACACGTACGACGAGGTTGAATCTGCCAAACAAAAGGTTATTCGCCTCTTTTATAAATTCAATACGTGTTTTCCAAAGTATAGAATATAAGAAAAACTCCCGCTGAATTGGCGGGAGTTCTTGTTTACCTACCGTACAGCATGGAACCCGCCATAGGCTGGCAGGGCAAAGACATCAATAGACCGGCAAATTCGTATCCACTTCTTTCGCCCAGGCGTTGATGCCACCTTTGAGGTTTTTCACCTTCTTGAACCCAGCGCTGACCAGTAGCTCCAGAGCTCGTGCGGAACGGGTGCCGCCTTTGCAAAAGACGACCATGTCTTCAGCGGAATCAAGCTCGGAAAGGCGCGCGGCTAACTGTCCAAGAGGAATATTTTTGGCCTCCGGCAGCGCGGAAATTGCCAGCTCGTGCGGCTCACGCACATCCAATAACTTCAGACGATTGTGCTTTACACGCTCGGCTAATTCGGGGGCGGTAATGTCCCAACCCGCGCCGGCCGAGCCCTCGTCACCGTGGTCATGGCCGGGAACGCCGCAAAACTCCTCGTAATCGATCAACTCTTTGATATCAGCATTCGGTCCGCACACCCGGCAGTTGGGATTCTTTTTGAGCTTCACAAAATCGAACGTCATATCGAGCGCATTGTAGAGCAGAAGCTTTCCGATCAGCGGTTCACCGATTCCCAACAAGACTTTCAACGCCTCGGTCGCTTGCAGCGTTCCAATTGTTCCTGGCAACACACCAAGCACGCCACCTTCCGCACAGGAGGGGACCAGCCCTGGTGGGGGCGGCTCGGGGAAGAGACAGCGATAACACGGTCCCTCTTGGGCGTAGAACACGCTAACCTGTCCGTCAAAGCGGTAGATTGAGGCGTATACATTCGGCTTGCCGAGAAAGACTGCCACATCATTGGTGAGATAACGAGTTGGGAAGTTATCGGTTCCGTCAAGGATGATGTCATACTCCTTGGCAATGCGCATGGCGTTTTCGGAGGTATATGGCTCGTTGTAAATATCGACCTGAATATCGGGATTCAGGTCGAGGAGCTTGGCACGCGCACTTTCGACTTTCAATTTTCCAACTGTAGACGTACCGTGGATAACCTGTCGCTGCAAGTTGGAGGAATCGACGACGTCATAATCCACGAGTCCGATACGACCGATACCGGCCGCCGCCAAATATAGGGACACTGGCGAGCCGAGTCCGCCCGTGCCAATAATCAAGACCGACGACCGTTTGAGCTTGCGCTGTCCCTCCAGGCCGACCTCGGGAATGAGCAGGTGGCGGGAGTAACGCAGAATTTCATCACGAGAAAGTTCGGGAAGTGACATAGTAACTAACTTTCTATCTCCGCGAGGAGGTTGCCCCGCCTGCTTTGGGCGAGGCAATAACATAAACCGCCCGCAATCGATGGAATGAGCACGAGTCTATCACTATCGCTGATGGGTGTATTCACTCCCTGCAAATCCTTGATGTTGTTTTCCCCGACGAATAAGTTCACAAATGGACGTAGCTCACCACTGTCGTTGAACAGGTGTGGCTTGATCGGGGGATATTGCATCGTTAAATCGGTGAGTGCCTCAGAGATATTTGAGCCGCTGACCTTCACTTCACTCTGTCCGCTCGTGTAGGATCGCAGGGGAGTGGGAATTCGTAAAACAGGCATGTAATTTGTTTCTCCTCTATCAATTATATTGCTCGTGTGGTTTCGAATGCCGCAGCTACTCAACCACGAGAGCCTCTAAATCTCAAAATCTGACAACGTCTGTATTTGCTCCATTAACTTTTCGGCGCGCGTCACACCGTTGTTGATATAGCGCGCTACACCGCGTGCATCCAGCAGGAACGTGGTCGGGACGCTCATCACACCCCATTGCTTGGCAAGGTCGGGACGTTGCGTCGCATCGATTTCAACCACCTCCAGACTATCCCCGAGAAGCTGGGTCACGCGATTGAGCGCCGGACGCTGGACCGTTTTGCAGGGAGCACAATCCGGGGTGGTGAAATAGACGATGACGGGTTTGTTGGGCAATTGGTTGAACAGTGTAAAAATGTTGCTCTTTGCACGAACCAATAGCCGCTGGTTGATCAACCAATATCCGAAGACACCGACGACAATGATTGCAATCGCCAGAGCGGACCGCAACAGGATCTCAGAACTCATGCTCTGGCGCCCGCTTTTGGCTTCATGCCGGGGAATGTCCCTGTGGGTGGCTGCTTGCTGAAGCCAGGGAGTTGAAAACGGCTGAGCCAATAATACACCGCGCAGCCCACACAAAATCCGCCGAAGGCATTCAGCGCAGCAAGAGCCACGACAAGCCAGACGAGGCTCCAGCCCAAGACCGTTGCGCCGAGGAACAACGAAATAGACCCTGCGGTCATGAACAGGAAACCGAGAAATTGTGCAAAGCGATGCGGTTCTGGATTATCGTCCAGAACGTCTGGTTTCATCCAGCCGCGCGGCTTCAGAATATTCTTGTAGATGGGGAGAAATCCCGGCACTTTGAATGCCGAACCCAGTCCCATCACCAATGCAACGAATGCGGCGAGAATGGGCAGGTCCAGAATAAACGCCAAAATGTTCAACGAAATAATAAATAGTTGATTTGCTTTCAAGGCGGCGTGATCTACTTTTTGTAAGGTTTGTGATGGCATAATTTTTCCTTTTGGAGTTAGCCAGCTTGATTGTGCACTCCAAATTAAGCGATTTTTATCTCTTCTTCCTCATATTTCGAGCGATCTTCCAGCAGTCGCCAAGACCGACTGTTGACAGCTTTTCCTTCATCCACACGGGTGATAATGTAAGAGAAAAATGGCTGCGCCCATTCCCGGTCATACTCAGAGGGGATGTTGGGGCAATCCGGGTGGGAATGAAAGACACCGAGCAAACTCAGCCTGAGGCTTTCTGCTTTCAACTCGGCCTGCAGGTAATCTTCAGGCGTGAACAGAAAACGATTGTGTCGGGCACCGTCCTCGCGAGCATTTGATAAGGCGATAATTTCTTTGACCTTTCCCTCTTCGCCCAGCAAGAATCCCGCGCCTTCCTCGGGATAGGCTCTTTCTAGGTGGGCGTTGATTTGCTCGATCAAATGAGGCGGGACGACGAGCATTACTTTGCCTCCCAGAGAGATCTATCGCTGAGATATTTGTAGCCTGCATCCGGAAAGAGCGTGACAACGACGCCCTCGTCCAGTTGCTCGGCAACCTTTAATGCCGCGACCGCTGCAGCAGCCGAGGAAATTCCTACGAACAGGCCTTCTTCACGCGCCAAACGCAAAAGCATCGCATGTGCATCTTCGGTGACCACACTCAGGGTCTCATCCGCAAACGTTTCGTCATAAATGCCGGGCTTGATAGCGGTTGGCATGTGCTTGAGTCCTTCCAAGCCATGGAAGGATGTATTGGGTTGGAAGCCGATGATCTTCACCTGCGGCAACTGCTCACGCAGGTAACGTCCTGTCCCCATCAATGTGCCGGAGGTGCCAAGACCTGCAATAAAGTGCGTGACTTGTTCATCTGTCTGGCAGAGAATTTCCGGTCCCGTGGACTTATAGTGTGCCTGCCAGTTGGCGTCGTTGTTATATTGATTGGCGTACCAATATAGGTCGGGCTTTTCTGCAGCCAGCTGGCGCGCCTTTAGAATCGCGCCATCCGAACCTTCGGTAGGATCCGTGAGAATAATCTCCGCTCCCAAGACTCGCAAAATAGTGATCCGCTCGGGACTGGCGCTAGCAGGGACTACTAATGTGACGGGAATCCCAAGTGCCGCGCCAAACGTGGCGTACGAGATCCCCATATTGCCGGAGGTGGAATCGAGCAGGCGCTTGCCGTTGCCGAGATCGCCTCTTGCTAGAGCCGTTTGAACGATGTTGATGGCCGGTCGGTCCTTGACGGAGCCACCCGGGTTGAACCATTCGGCTTTGGCAAAGATCTTCACCCGCGCAGGCAGGTGCCGGCCAAGTCGGCCCAGCGCGAGCAGGGGCGTGTTGCCTACATGGGCGGCAAGGTCCATTGCGGAGTCAAAACCTGTTTGTAAGAGTCGGTAATCGAGTAATGTCATGTTTTAAACAAAGCGCAGCCAACGAGCAAACAAAAAGACGGCGAACAAACGCCACACGTTGCAAAAGTTGCAAGCGGGGGTCGTCCAACCGTCTGCTTCGTCCCCTTTCGGGGAGGAGTCCGTTGACTGCGGAGGATTCTCAGGCGGTGGCTACGAACCCCGCCGTATACACAAGCAATAGTTAGTTGATTTCATAAGCCATTAAGTAGGATGCCCGCTATTTTACAATTCTTACTGGAATTGTCAAGTTAATTATCCCCCGGCTGCCGATGCCATCAAGATGACCTTATCATCCTCTTTTAAAATGGTCTGCATCCCGTTTAGATCTCGGATATGGATTCCATTGATAAAGATATTGAAATGCCCGCGTAGTTGACCTTTTGAGTCGAGCAAATGAAACTTAACCGATGGATATTGTTCGACAATCTGTTCGATTAAACCCTGAACGTTCGCGGCGGAAACCGAGAACTCGGCTTGATTATTAACATAATATTTCATTACTGTCGGAAAACGGACCGTAGCCATAGCCCTATTGTAATCGCAGGTAATAAAAGAGATGGCCGACGGACCATCTCTTTTTCCTTTATACTGCTGGGCTTACTTAGAAATTATTCTTCCTTCTTCGCTTCCATTTCCTTCTTATGGGCTTCGATGATCGTCCCGGCGATATGGTTCGGGACCACATCATAGTGATCGAATTCCATCGTGAAGTAACCCCGCCCGCCGGTGATGGAGCGGAGCTGGGTCGTGTAACGCGTCATCTCGGACATCGGGACGTGAGCGATGATGGTCGTATTGCCGTGCTCCGCTTCTGTACCCTGCACTCGTCCGCGGCGTGTGTTGAGATCGCTCATCACATCGCCCATGTTCGCATCCGGGATGGTGACGCGCACGTTCATGATCGGCTCGAACAACACCGGACCGGCGTCCTGCACGGCAAGCTTGAAGGCTTCGCGTCCGGCGATCTCGAAGGCGACCGGCTTGGAGTCGACTTCATGTTCCTTGCCGTCATAGACGACCACTCTCACATTGCTCATCGGGTAACCGGCGAAGGCGCCGCGCTCCATGGTTGCTTTAATACCTTTTTCGATCGGAGGTAAATACGACTTGGAAAGATTCATGCCGACGAGTTCATCGTCAAACTCAAAGTCAGCCGAGGGGAGTGGCTCAATACGAAGGTGGACTTCCCCAAATTGACCCGCCCCACCGGACTGCTTCTTATGGCGGTATTGTGCAGAAGCTTTGCGGGTAATGCCTTCGCGGTAGGGGATCTTTGGCTCGTGTGTAGCGAGCGCAACCTGGAACTTGGTCTGCGCCCGGTGGAGCGCCACATCGATATGTTGGTCGCCCATACCCTGCAAAACAGTTTCATGCGTGATCGAGTCGTTCTGCCAGGAGAGGGTCATGTCCTCTTCGCACAGACGGGTGAGGGTCGGCGAGATCTTTGCCGCGTCGGCTTGAGTCTTGGGCACGATCGCGACACGGTACAAGGCGGCTGGGAAAATGGGTTTTGCAATCGTGAGCGCATGATTCTTATCACAGAAGGTATCGCCGGTCGTAGTCACCGTCAATTTTGAGACCGAGGCAATATCACCGGCGTGTACGACCTTCGCAGGGATTTGTTCCTTGCCGCGCTGGAAGTGCAAACCAGACATACGCTCTTCAGCGTTCTTGTTTTGATTCCAAACTCGTGCGTCTCCCTGAACGAAACCGGAGAACACACGGAAATAGGTCACTTTACCCACGAATGGGTCGGCTGTGGTCTTCCATACATACGCTGCCAATGGAGCAGTATCTGACGGAGTTAACTTTTCTTCGCCGTCCTTGCCCTGGGCAACACGGACGGGTGCTTTTAGCGGGGAAGGCATCAGGTCAATGATGTCATTGAGCAGGGCAAGTATGCCGATTTCACGCCCGCCGGCCGCGCAAAACACCGGGACAAACTCGCCAGCGTAGACCACATCCTCAAGGCCGCGCACCATCTCGGCGTCTGAGAGGGAGCCGTTCTCGAGATATTTTTCCATCAGCTCGTCTTCGCCTTCGGCGGCGGCTTCCACCATCGTAAAATGCGCAGCCTCCGCTTCTTCCTTCAATTCGGCCGGAATCTCGGCGATCGTCTTACCATCGCCCATATAGGACTTCATGCCGATGATATCCACCACACCTTTGAAGTTTTGCTTTTCGCCAATCGGTAGGTGAACCTTGATGGCACGCTTGCCATGTGCCCGAACGAACTCTTCTACCGCCGCGTAAGTCTTCTCGAAATCGGCATTGTCGCGGTCCATCTTGTTGATCACAAAGAAGCGCGGCAGATTGAACTCGTCGGCATAACGCCAGGCGAGCTCAGTGCCCACCTCGATCCCCGAGACGGCATCCACTAAAATAATCGCGCCGTCAGCTACACTCAGAGCGGAGATCGCTTCTCCAACAAAATCGGTGTAACCGGGCGCGTCGATAACATTAATCTTGTGATCGCGGTGCTCGATCGGAATGACACTGGAGTAAATGGAAATCTTGCGGCGTTGCTCTTCTTCATCGTAATCTGAAGCGGTCGTGCTATCTTCAACCTTACCCAGGCGTGTGGTAGCCCCCGTCGCGTGTAGAAATGCCTCTGCCAACATCGTTTTCCCCGCGCCTCCATGCGAGACCAGAGCGATGTTGCGAAGGAACTCAGTGGTATACTCTTTCATGGAAAAACCTTCCTTTAATGTAGGTTACTAAACCAAGTAGCTGCGTGATTGTAAAAGAACTCAATTGAATTGTCAAAGTGCGAACTCTCCTGTTCTCCAAGCGACATTTTCCGATCGATCGGGTATTTACGAGTGTAGCGAGTGCAAAATATTATCCGCCGCTTGCTGTTCGAGCAATGGTATTTCCGTGGTCAGACCCCGTGGGATACGGGAATAAGTCCCCCTGAACTTCTTGAATTCATCGAAACACACAAGCCGGGTCGCGCCGTCGACATTGGCTGCGGCACCGGTACGAACGTTGTTACCCTCGCTCGCGCCGGCTGGCAGGTCACTGGGATCGATTTTGCTTCGCGCGCGATCCGAAAAGCCAAGCGAAAAGTAATGGATGCCAACGTTCCAGCAGAACTATATGTTCGAGACGCGACCAAGATGGTTGGGATT
The DNA here is from genome assembly GCA_035462205.1 of Anaerolineales bacterium. Taxonomy (GTDB): domain Bacteria; phylum Chloroflexota; class Anaerolineae; order Anaerolineales; family Villigracilaceae; genus Defluviilinea. The sequence goes on along the minus strand of DATHUN010000190.1, from coordinate 800 downwards.
AGCGGCCCGTTTGACCTGGCGTTCGATCTCGGCTGCTTTCACGGCATTCTCCCGTTGCGCCGCACGAACTATTTGGAGGAATTGGACCGTATCCTCGCCCCGGGTGGCTTCTGGCTGATGTACGGATTTTTGGCGGCAGACGCCGATCACGCGCAGCCAGGCATGGATGAGGCAGCGATCCGCGATCTTTCTGCCCGATTCACGCTCCTCTCCCGCCGTGACGGATTCGACAACCGCGGCCGAAATTCAGCCTGGTTCCTTTTTCAGAAATAATAGCGTATGAAACCTGAAATTCGCATCTTCAAGAATTTAGATGAACTCAGCCAAAACGCTGCAAGGATCTTTGCTCAACAAGCGCAGCAAGCCATCCAGGAACGTGGTCGCTTTCTCGTCGCCCTCAATGGCGGCAGCACGCCTACCCGCCTCTTTCAACTGCTCGCAAGTGACTACCGTGAGAAAGTGGATTGGACAAAAACGCATGTCTTTTGGGGCGACGAGCGCATTGTCCCGACAGACAGCCCGGAAAACAGTTACACTCAAGCGCGCGATCTCTTCCTGCGACATGTCTCCATTCCGGAAGTGAATGTGCATCGTGTCAATACAGAACTGGATCCGGCCGAGGCTGCCAAGGACTACGCACATACATTGAGTCAATTCGCCCAACCACCTCTAGGGTTGATGCGCTTCGACCTTGTTTATCTCGGCATGGGCGAGGATGGACACACTGCCTCGTTGTTTCCAGGCTCCCCTGTTGATGCAACTGAGACGGTGATTCCGGTTACTGCCGATTATCAGGGCCG
>DATHUN010000189.1:0-10689 GCA_035462205.1 Anaerolineales bacterium | reverse complement strand
GAAGCAGCCTCCGAGCAAGGTGGCTTTGTCAACGGCGTGATGGCTGCCACTCTGAGCAAGAGCAACGTGATTGGCGTCATTGGACCGATTGAGACGGGTGATGCCAAGCTCTACGTGGACGGCTTCAAGGCGGGTGCGCTTTCCGTCAAGCCGGATGCGAAGGTGAATGTCAACTACATCGGTTCCTTCTCGGATGTGGCGCTGGCTGCTGAAGCCGCGAACACCCATATCTCCGCTGGTGCGGATGTGCTGACCGGCAGTGCCCAAATGGTTGCTGGTGCTATCGGAAAAGCCAAGGAAGCCAACGTGCTCTGGTTCGGTACACAATCCAATCAGACTTCGCTCGCTCCTTCCATCGTCGTCGCCAGCCAGGTCTATCATTGGGAAGGTGTTGTCAAACAGATGATGGATTTGATTAATAAGGGAACGCTGGGTGGGAAATCCTTCAAAATCGACCTCGCCAATGGCGGTGAAGTGATCGAATTCAATCCGGACAGCAGTGTTGCTGCCCAAGCGAAGACCGTCGCCGAGACAACCATTGAAGGTATCAAGAACAGTAGCATTAAGATTACGCTGCCATAAGTAGTATGTAAGGCCTGACGGGTCTGCTTTGCGCAGACCTCTCAGGCCTTTCTGAATTTAGGATGTCAGGATGACCGATTCAAACAAACTTCCCTCGGGGCAAAACCGGATCGACAGTCTGGAAATGCGCGGGATCTCGAAGAGATTTCCGGGCGTACTTGCCAATGACCACGTCGACTTTGACGTCAAGTCGGGCGAGGTCCATGCCCTGCTTGGGGAAAATGGGGCGGGCAAAAGCACGCTGATGAAGATCCTGTATGGTTTATACCGTCCTGACGAGGGCGACATTCTGTTAAATGGCAAACCGGTGAAAATCGGCTCGCCAACCGATTCGATCAATCTGGGCATCGGTATGATCCACCAGCACTTTATGCTTGTGCAAACATTGACGGTCGCAGAAAATGTCGCCCTGGGGTTGCCATCCTCGCGCGGTGTCTTGACCGATCTCGACCGCGTCACGAAACGAATTCTCGAGCTGGCGGATATCTATGGTTTGAAGATCGATCCTTCCGCTTATATCTGGCAGCTCTCGGTTGGACAGCAGCAACGCGTGGAAATTATCAAAGCTTTGTATCGCGGAGCGGCGTTGTTGATTCTCGACGAGCCGACCGCCGTCCTAACCCCCCAGGAGGTGGACGAGTTATTCGTCATCATGCACCAGATGGTCAGGGATGGGCATGCGCTGATCTTCATTTCCCACAAGTTACATGAAGTAGTAGAGATCAGTAACCGCGTGACGGTGTTACGCGATGGGCGGAAAATCGGTACCCGTCCAACTTCTGAGACTACCAAACAAGACCTTGCCAACTGGATGGTGGGGCGTGAAGTTGGCTTTGCTCCCAACCGCGGTAATGTACAAATCGGTGAGGTGCGTTTGAGACTCGATCAGCTCGCCTGTAGCAGCGACCGTGGCACACCGGGTCTATGCGGCGTGAGCCTTGAAGTGCGTGCTGGCGAAATTCTAGGAATTGCCGGTGTATCGGGCAATGGTCAGCGCGAGTTGGCAGAAACGATGACCGGCTTGCGCAAGGTCACTGGCGGTAAAGTCTTCCTCGAAGGCGAAGATATCACGTCGCTTTCGCCAAGTGGGATCACGGAGCGAATGCTCTCCTACATTCCTGAGGAACGGATGCGGGATGGCATGATCAAGAATTTTAGTGTTGCAGAGAATATGATTCTGCGTGAGCATCATAAACAACCATTTTCGCGCTCTGGTTTCTTGAATCTAAGAGGAATTTGCAGTCATTCGGATGAGCTGATTAAGAAATTCCGCGTTAAAACCCCCTCCCGCGATACATTGGCAAAAAATCTTTCCGGTGGCAATATTCAAAAGATAGTTCTGGCACGCGAAATCTCTCGCAGCCCGCGCGTCATTCTTGCCGCGCAGCCCACCCGCGGTCTCGATATTGGAGCGACCGAGTATGTCCGTGAGCAGCTTCTCGAGCAGCGTCGCAAAGGCGTGGCGGTGATATTGATCTCGGAGGACCTGGATGAAATCCTGGCACTTGCCGACCGGATCGCGGTCATCTATGAAGGTCAAATCATGGACATTGTCCCCCGTGAGAATGCTACGCCTGAAAAACTGGGATTGCTTATGGCAGGCGTTCATCCGGAAGATGTGGCTGCGAAGCGTCCATCAAACTAATGTCATATTCTGAGAGTTATTTAAAATACTACCTAAGTTATCCACTTTAGGTATAAAATACCATTCCATCGGTTCGGTGGTCGCTGGATGTAATCGCATCCTCGGCGTTGGGTTTCTGCCCTTCGAAAAGTGCCGCCGTCTAAGAAAGAGGTAACCACCATGAACCTTTGGCAAGAATATAAACGGCCGGCTTCTATCACGGAAGCAATCCAAGCCCTGACATCTGCTCCTGGTCCTGCCTTGCCCATCGCGGGCGGAACAGATTTGTTGCTTGACTTGAAACAAGGCCACCATGCCCCCATACACACACTAATAGATCTGACGTTCGTCCCGGAGATGAACACGCTCGAATTAAGAGGCGAGGAACTCTATATTGGCGCCGCCATCCCAGCCAATCGCATCGTTCTGAATCCTCTGGCGGCTGCGCATGCCCAGGCATTGATCGAAGCCTGTAATTTGATTGCGGGTCCGCAAGTTCGTAACGTTGCCACGCTCGGGGGTAACGCTGCGCACGCCCTCCCCGCCGCTGACGGGACCATTGCTCTCACTGCCCTCGACGCGCAAGTCGAGATCGTTAACCTGGCAGGAGTACGGCGCGTGCCTTTCCCCTCTTTGTTCCTCGGACCGGGCAAATCCGCGCTCAAAAAAGGCGAGGAACTCATCGTTGGCTTTTATCTCCCTCAAACCAAAAAAGGACAAGCCTCCTGCTTCAAGCGCATCATGCGTCCGCAGGGAGTTGCACTTCCTATCTTGAATTGCGCAGTCTGGCTCGAACGCGACAATGACAGAGTCAATGGCATTCGTATCTCGGTTGGGCCCAGTGGCACAACTCCCTTCCGCGCCACAGAAGCAGAAAAGATACTGCGCAGCCAGCCTCTGAACAACGAAACATTTACTGCTACCCTCGAATCTCTGCTTGCTCAGGCTAAATTCCGCACCAGTGCCCGCCGTGCCAGCTCAGACTATCGTTCCCATATCGTCGGGGGATTGTTTAAGGATACACTTGAAACCGCGTGGAAGCGCGCAGAACAGGATTAATAGTATGTCAAACATAAATTTTTCTGTGAATGGCAAACAATATTCGCTCGCATCGATCCCGGGCGAAACCCTTTCCACTCTTCTCCGTGAGAGGCTTCGTTTAACAGGGACAAAAATTGGCTGTGAAGAGGCGGAATGCGGCGCCTGCACAGTGCTTGTAGATGGACAGCCAATCATGTCTTGTGTGTATCCCGCAGAGCGTGCAGATGGAAAGACGATCATTACGATTGAGGGCCTTGCCCAGCGAGTCCATGAAGAGATGAAACTCCATCCGTTGCAGGAAGCGTTTGTGGAACATGGCGCGGTGCAATGCGGATTTTGCATCCCTGGACAGATCATGACAGCATATGCACTTCTCAATCGAATTCCGAATCCCACGCAGGAGGAAGTCCGATTCGCGTTGAAGGATACGCTCTGTCGCTGCGCGGGATATCCAACGATTGAAAACGCGATCTTTGCCGCAGCACACGCTTTACGCACAGGGGAGGTTGTCCCGAAGCCGCATATTCCGGATTCGATCCATGCTCACCAATCTGTAGGTCATACACACACGCGACACGACGGAATTGACAAAGTGATCGGTACAGCGATTTATACCGATGACCTTGTTTTCGATGGAATGTTGTATGCAAAAGTACGCCGGGCGATGATTCCTCATGGGTTCTTGAAAAAGCTTGATATTTCCAAAGCGAAGGCATTGCCCGGAGTGGTGGCAGTTCTCACCGCGGAAGATATTCCCGCCGAACGTAACCACGGACTGGTCATTTTCGATTGGCCCGTGATGGTCGGACTTGGGGAACGCATCCGCTATGTCGGTGACGCGCTCGCAATCGTTGCCGCGGAAACGCAGGAGATCGCCGAGCAGGCGTCGGCGTTGATCGAAGCGGAGTTCGATCTGCAGCCAGTCATTACCAATCCCGTGCAGGCGCGGCAAGAGAGCGTTCCGCAACTCCACGAAAAAGGAAATCTGCTCAAGCATATCAAGGTCCGCAAAGGCGACATGGAGCAGGGCTTCGCCGAGTCCGATGTGATTCTCGAGCATACATTCCACACCGCTATTACCGACCATGCCTTTCTCGAACCGGAATGTAGCATCGGCGTGCCACTGCCCGACGGTCGCATGGAAATTTATGTAGGCTCACAAATTCCCTACCAGGACCGGACGCAGGTCGCGCGTGTGATGGGCTGGCCCGAGGAGCGCATTCGCATTGTTGGACAGTTAATGGGTGGAGGCTTCGGCGGCAAGGAAGATGTGATGGGGCAGATCCATGTGGCGATGCTTGCCAATGTGACTCAGCGTCCCGTGAAATTATTATTTGACCGCCATGAGAGCTTGCTCGTTCACCCGAAGAGGCACGCGACCCAAATCCGTGTCAAGCTCGGCGCAAAGAAGAATGGTTCTCTTGTAGCGATGGAAACTGAGCTTTATGGGGACACCGGCGCCTATGCGTCGCTCGGTGAAAAAGTAATGACTCGCGCCACAACGCACTCGGCGGGTCCGTACGATATCCCAAATGTACGCGCCGATTGTTATGCTATGTACACCAATAATCCGCCAGCTGGCGCGTTTCGTGGTTTCGGTGTGACGCAATCTGCATTCGCCGTTGAGTCCATGATGGACAAGCTTGCTGAAAAATTGGGCATGGATCGGGTGGAACTGCGCAGAATGAATGCCCTTCACGTTGGTAGCATCACGAATACAGGACAAGTTCTGCGCGAGTCGGTCGGATTGACCGAGTGCCTGGATAAGGTATCCGCGGCGATGGGTGAGGTGTCAGGTTTGTCCCGCGAAGAACTGTTCAAACCGCGCCTTGTCTCCGAGGCACCACACCTCGTTCGCTCCTGGGGATTTGCTGCAGCGTACAAGAACACAGGGCTGGGCGGCGGCGCGCCTGATATTTCTAATGCAGATGTAGAGCTCTATGAAGACGGCACCTTCCAGGTGCGTAGCTCGTCTGCCGAAATGGGACAGGGACTGGTCACAGTGATGCGCCTGATTGTGGCGGAGGAAATGGCAATCGCGCCGGAGAAAGTGCGGGTGCTGGTCATGGATACCGATCTGGCGCCCAACGGTGGCCCCACGACGGCTTCCCGTCAAACTTTTGTCACAGGGAATGCATCACGCTATGCAGCCAAGACATTGCGCGATCAAATCACTGCAACGATGGCCGAAAAATATGACGTGCGTCCGGAGCAGATCCGCTTTGAGAATGGCATTGTCCATGTCAACGGACATTCCTTGACCTACTCTGAAATTTACAAGGAAATGACCAGCCTGGGACAGCAGCCGCGCGTCCGTTATGAATACGAAGCGCCGAAGACCCAGCCACTTGGCACAGGCGGCGATATGCACTTTGCCTTCTCCTTTGGTGTGCAAGCTGCCGAGGTGGAAGTCAATACGTTGACCGGCGAAGTGCGCGTGCTGCGCGTCATCTCCGCCAATGATGTAGGCATGGCGGTCAACCCGCTCGGCTTGCAGGGACAGGTAGAAGGCGGCGTGATGATGGGATTGGGGAATGCTCTCACTGAAGAATTCATTGTGGAGAACGGCTATGTAGTCACGGATCATCTGGCGCGCTATCGCATCCCCAGCATTATGCTCACGCCGGAGATCACATCTATTATTGTGGAGCATCCTGTGGCAGCAGGTCCCTATGGCGCCAAGGGAGTGGGGGAGATCAGCAGTATTCCCACCACGCCTGCGATCACGAATGCGATTTACAACGCGGTGGGTGTGAGGATTGATAAATTACCTGTCGATCAAGAGGTGATTGCCAGGGAGCTTTGGGAAAGAGAAGAACAGTAAGCCATTGATAGCAGCTAGAAAAGGACTTTGCAAAAAGTCCTTTTCTTTTTTTCGCTACGGGTACAATGGAAGCAGTGGGTCATACCCGCCTTAATCAACACCGCTCATAAATTCAGGAGTTGCATGTCGAAAATCTTTACTCGTACCTTCCGCGTGCGTTGGGGAGAACTGGATCCCAGCGGTTTCGTCAGCCCAGCGAATCATCTGCGTTACCTTATGGAGACCGCCTGGGATTGGGGCCTTGCCATCGGTTGGGATACAAATTACAGCCAGAACCCGGATGTATTTTGGCTGATCCGTGAGACACAAGTTTGTTTCCTGCATCCGTTGCGCCACAACGATGTCTTTGACTTCACGATCTGGCTAGCGAACTGGCAAAGAGTGCGCGGCACGCGTTGTTTTGAGATCAAACTCAAAGAGAGCGGCGGAATCATCGCCCAAGGCACACAGCAGGTGGTCTACATGGATATGAAAACGGGAAGGCCCAAAAACATGCCTGACGAAATGATCGATACATTTCGGATTGAAAATCCACGCGTATTCCCGTTTGAGCGCTTTCCCAAAATTGCGCCCGTTGAAACCGTGCACACTACCCAACGCCGGGTGCAACGGATGGATCTGGACGTCTATGATCACGTTAATAACGCGGTTTACATCGATTACGCTATAGAAGCCGCCGCGCAGGATTTTTCCTCCAGGGGTTGGTCGCCGGCCAAACTGACAGAAGCCAATCTGCGCATTGCCACACGCCGTCTGCATATCTTGTATTCGGCGCAGGCAGTGTGGGGAGAAACGTTGAACATTTCTACCCACCTATTGGACCTCAAAGAAACAGGCGGCTCGCGCTATGTTGGCATCACCCGCGCTAACGGTTCGCCTGTGAGCGAGTGCATCCTTGACTGGGAACTGGTCGACCGCAATAGTGGTGAAGCTCGAAGTTTGCCAGATGGGCTGGCTTGATTGTTCCCAGCCTCTCCGTATACATACAACAAAGAATGCTTACTCTCCTGTGCTGAAAGTCCTTTTTGTTGGATATGCCAGGTCTGCCGGGGCAGAGTACACCCCACACATTTCTTCTCCCTTTTCTTGAGATGTGCGGGGTACACCCCGCACGCTTCATACTTTCCTTTTTTGGGGGCGTGCGGGGTACAATTGTATACGAAGAGGAAATCGCCATGAACAAATTTGTGGGTTATCGCTGTTCATTATGCGGAGAGCAATATGCTCCTAACGATGTCACCTACACCTGCCCAAAAGATGGGGGGAATCTGGATGTGGTGCTGGATTATGATTCGATCAAGAACAAGTACAAGCCAGAGGATATTCTTTCCCGAACGGACCCATCGCTGTGGAGGTTTCTCCCGCTCTTGCCCGTGCAGGAACCATCTGAAGAAGCGACACCTCTCCACGTCGCCGGTGGAACTCCCGTTTTCGAGTTGCCGCGCCTCGCCGAAGCGCTGGGAATGCAAAACCTGTGGCTTAAGGATGAATCCCGCAACCCAACCGCCTCTTTCAAGGATCGCGCCTCTGCGATAGTGGTTGCCCGCGCCCAGGAAATCGGGGCGGAGGTGGTCGTGACCGCCTCCACGGGCAACGCCGGCGCGGCTCTGGCAGGGATGGCCGCGGCGGTGGGGCAGAAAGCGATCATTTTTGCGCCGAAATCTGCGCCGCAGGCCAAAGTTGCCCAGTTGCTGGTCTTTGGGGCAAAAGTGATTCTCGTCGATGGAACGTATGACGACGCCTTCGACCTGACGATCAAAGCCTCAAATGAATTTGGATGGTATTGCCGCAACACAGGTTACAACCCTTTTACGGCAGAAGGTAAGAAAACAGCGGCGCTGGAGATCTGGCAGTGGTGGGATGAAGCACACCAAAAATGGCACGACGAGTTTGGCGCGGACCTCGATCATCCGGCGCTGACCGTCTTTGTCTCCGTGGGAGACGGGAATATCATCTCGGGCATCCACAAAGGTTTCAAGGATCTGTACCAGCTGGGCTGGCTGCCACGCATACCGCGCATTATCGGCGTGCAGGCCGAAGGTTCGGCTGCAATTTCGAATGCGTTCCATGCCGATACGGAAACCATTACATCTGTCTCTGCCAAAACGATTGCCGACTCGATCTCGGTCGATTTGCCCAGGGATGGAGTTCGGGCGGTCCGCGCCGCGAAGGAAACGGGTGGCACGTACGTTAATGTATCAGACGAAGCAATTCTGAAAGCAATCGCGGAGCTCGGCAAGGTCGGTGTGTTTGCCGAACCGGCCGGGGCGGCCGCCTATGCCGGTTTGGTCAAGGCAAAAGCCACCGGCGTCGTCGGCGCCGAAGACCCTGTCCTGGTGTTAAATACTGGTAGCGGGCTCAAGGACATCCGCGCCGCGATGCAGGCTGTCCAACCCGCTCCCATTATTGAACCAACCTTGGAGGCAGTGAAGCGCTTGTTATGAACCAGGAACCCCAATGGAGTTTAACGTTTCGATATCTGGTCGGAATTTTATTTTTTGGCGCGCTGGTCGCGTTTCTGTTTTACGCGCACAATGCTGTACGGAACTTGGTGATTGCCGCCTTCATAGCTTATCTGATTAATCCTGCCGTGGCTTATTTATCAACTCATACCCGTATGTCACGACAGGCAGCAGTGAATACGGTGTTTTTCTCTGCACTCATCATTCTTGTTGGCATTCCTTCCACCTTGGCGCCAATTTTTTACGATGAAATAAAGATCGTCATCAACGATGTCCTGGATCTTTCCAACCAGATGCGGCAGGTTCTTTCCAGCCCGATCCACGTGCTGGGCCTGAGCTTCCACCTGGAGGAATGGGGACAAAGCCTCGAGCAGATCCAAACCGCGTTTCTTACACCGCTGCCGGACGATGCTCTGCAGCTGCTGGAAACGACCTCGGTGGGAATTTTATGGTTTATCGTGATCCTGGTCAGCGTCCATTTATTCTTGTCACAATGGCATTCCATTCGCGATGGGCTGATCTCGTTTGCGCCGCCACAATATCGCGGCGAGCTGCAGGATCTTTATCACCGTGTCCGCCGTGTCTGGATGGCATATCTGCGAGGGCAGATCGTGTTGATGCTGATTGTGGGCGTCGTGTTCACCATCGCCTGGCTGATTCTGGGGATTCCGGGTGCATTGGTGCTGGGTGTCGCAGCAGGTTTGTTCACACTCATCCCGGATGTTGGTCCGTTCCTGGCAGCAGTGCTGGCGGCGGCCGTGGCATTGCTTGAGGGCTCCACCTGGATTCCGCTTTCCAATTTTTGGGTGGCCGGAATCGTGGTGGCAGTCTATCTCGTCTTGATCAGCCTGAAAAACTTCTTCCTGCGTCCGTATATTATGGGACGCAGTGTGCACATGAACGAAGCTCTCGTCTTCATTATCATCGTCATCGCTACCATTCTCGAGGGAATCCTGGGCGCGCTGCTGATCGTACCGGCCTTCGCCTCAATGATTTTGATCGGCGAATATATATTAAGAAAAGTCATCGGGTTATCGGCCTTTGAAGCGGACGGCAGCAGACAATTTGTGCTCCCCGAAAATCAAGTCAACATTCCCAATCGAAAATGGGGACGCCGCAAAACCGATATTGTGCAAGAGCGGCCCGCTGAGGAGACGCGAGCCGAGACTCCAGCCCCCTCCGGGACCGCGGAGGTTGCTCCCGCTTCTGTTCCAGACACCGAACCGCCCTCCTCAAAAAATCCCGCCTAAGAGAAAATCGCCCAATGAAAATCACTTACTCAATTATTGCGCCCATTTTCAATGAGAAAGATAACCTGCCTGAGCTACGTCGCCGAATCACCGAAGTGATGGACTCCACCGGCGAGCCCTGGGAATTGATTCTCGTGGACGATGGGTCGACAGATGGCTCGACCGAAATCATTCATGCCATGGCGGAGGCGGATAAACACATCCGCCCGGTGATCTTTGCGCGCAACTTTGGGCACCAGATCGCCATTACTGCCGGCTGGGATTATGCCCGCGGTGATGCCATTGTCATTATCGACGCGGATCTACAGGATCCGCCGGAACTCATCCTCGAGATGGCCAAAAAGTGGAAGGAAGGAAATGAGGTCGTCTATGCAGTGCGCGCCGAGCGGGAAGGCGAATCGCTGTTCAAGCTATGGACCGCCTCGCTGTTCTATCGCATTATCTATCGTATCACCGATGTGAAGATTCCCCTCGACACCGGCGACTTTCGGCTGATGGATCGCAAGGTCGTGAATGTGCTCAAGCAGATGCGAGAGCGACATCGCTTCCCGCGCGGTATGTCTGCCTGGGTGGGATTCAAGCAGGTCGGGGTCCAGTACAAACGGGCCGCGCGTCATGCCGGAGAAACGAAATATCCCTTCCGCAAAATGTTTCGGTTGGCATTGAATGCCATTACGAGTTTTTCCTATTTTCCCCTGCAAGTCGCAACCTTTTTTGGTTTTACCTCGGCCGGGATTGCGATTGTCGCCATTCCTGTGGTCGCAGCCCTGCGCTTGGCTGGCTCGCATTTCTTTGAGGGTCAGACTACAACCTTGATCTCGGTTCTCTTCCTGGGAGGGGTGCAATTGATCTCACTCGGGATTCTCGGTGAGTACGTGGGTCGCCTGTACGACGAAGCAAAAGGCC
>DATHUN010000188.1:0-3474 GCA_035462205.1 Anaerolineales bacterium | reverse complement strand
AAAAAGACAGCTGCGAGCTAAATTATCTAAATAAAATGCTATACTTTATTCGTTTAAATGTTGTAAGGCGGGCGCATTAGGCAGTGACAGGAGGCTCATATGCTGCAGATTCGACTTCTCGGTCAATTTGATATTCGGCTGGACGGAAAGCGAATTGTGATTTCGTCGCGAGCCGGTCAATCCCTTCTGGCGTATCTGGCGATCACGGCCGGAAAGCCCCATCGTCGGGAGAAATTGGCGGGAACTCTCTGGCCTGACTCCTCCGAGGAGAATGCGCGCAAAAATCTGCGCCAGGAATTGTGGCGCATTCGTAAAGCGATCCCGACGCAGAACCTTCCCGAAGCGGATGATTACCTGACGGCCGATGAATTCACTCTTACATTTAACCGCGATGCCGACTACTGGCTGGATGTCTCTATCTTGGAGAACTCGGATCCTGACATCCAGTCACTGACCTCCAGCCTGTCTCTCTATCAAGGCGAACTCCTGCCGGGTTTCTATGACGATTGGGTGGTGCTCGAACGTGAACGGCTACAAACCCTGTTTGAATCGAAAATGGAACAGCTCGTCGAAAAGCTGGTGGAGTCAGAGCGTTGGGCAGCCGTGCAGGAGCAATGTGAGCGCTGGCTTGCGCTCGGTTTCGTCTCCGAGTCTGCCTATCGCGCCCTGATGCTTTCTTATAATGCCCGTGGCGATATGGCGAAGGTCAGCGCCATCTACCAACGCTGTGTCGAGGATTTGCGCGACCACTTCGGCGTCGAGCCTTCTGCGGAGACACATGCCCTCTTCAATGGCTTGCTCAAAGGAGCGAAAGTCCCACGACGGATCCTGCCCGCCCAGCCTTCTGGCACGGTCACCTTTCTTTTTACAGATATCCAGGGATCGACGCGACTGCTTGATAAGTTGGGCGACCAGTATGCGATCTCTTTGGAAGAGCATCATCGCATTCTGCGCGCTGCCATCCAGAACTGGAAGGGGACCGAGATGGATACGCAAGGGGATGCATTCTTTGTCACGTTCGCCCGGGCACTGGATGCTGTACAATGTGTCGCCGAGGCGCAGCGTAAACTCGCTGAATATTCCTGGCCTTTGGAGGAGCCGATTCGGGTCCGGATGGGATTGCATACAGGCGAGCCTCTGATCGCATCAACGGGCTATGTCGGCATGGACGTCCATCGTGCCGCCCGGATCGGGGATGCAGGTCATGGCGGGCAAGTCCTTCTATCGCAAACGACACGCGATTTGGTCATGCAGGATTTACCTCCAGGGATCACCATCAAAGATTTAGGCGAACACCGCCTCAAGGATATGAAATACCCGACGCCTATTTATCAACTGGTGATCGAAGGATTGCAGGCGGATTTTCCACCCCTTAAGATGAAATTTAGCGGCAGCGAGGCGCCGGTACCCGGTGAGCCTCCTTTCAAGGGCTTGCAGTATTTTGAAGAGGCAGATTCGGATTTGTTCTTCGGCCGCGAGCTGCTTACCGCAAAATTAGTGAGGCGGTTACGAGATACACAATTTCTGTCGGTCGTGATTGGCGCTTCGGGCAGCGGTAAATCCTCCCTGGTGCGCGCCGGATTGATTCCCGCGCTCAAAAAAGGCAGCACGCTGTTGGATGGAACCAAGCCACCCGAGGGAAGCACGGATTGGCAGGTTCATATCCTCACCCCGACTGCCCATCCCCTGGAAGCGCTGGCAACGGAGCTCACCCGCGGTGACGACTCCGTTATGACTACCGCGCGATTCATCGATGATCTGGCGCAGGAGCCGCGCAGCCTGGCTCTCTTCTTTGCTCGCGGCAGCACCAAACACCATACAGTATTGGTTGTGGATCAATTTGAAGAACTGTTCACGCTCTGCCGAGACGAGTTCGAGCGTGAAGCATTCATTGACAATCTGCTCAATTTGGTTTCACCCGGGCAAAGCAACACGACCCTGATCCTGACCCTGCGAGCCGATTTTTACGCGCATCTTGCACAATATCCGGAATTACGCGAGGCGGTGGCGCAGCAGCAGGAATACATTGGTCCGATGACAGCCGAAGAACTACGGCTTGCCATCGAGGAACCTGCCAGGCGTGGACATTGGGAATTCGAGCCGGGACTGGTGGACTTAATTCTCCGCGATATAGGCGATGAACCCGGTGCGTTGCCCTTACTCTCGCATGCCCTGCTCGAGACGTGGAAACGGCGCGCCGGCCACACCCTCACCCTTAAAGGCTACGCGGATGCGGGTGGGGTGCATGGCGCGATCGCACATACCGCCGAAAGCATTTATCAAAATCTGTCGCCAGAAGAGCAGGCGATCGCACGCAATATCTTCCTGCGTCTCACCGAACTCGGCGAAGGGACAGAAGACACGCGTCGACGCGTCTCGTTCGAGGAATTGACCTCTTCAGAAGATACGGAACATGTACGCCTCGTATTAAATAAATTAGCCGAGGCGCGTTTAATCACATTGGGCGAAAACACCGTTGAGGTCGCGCATGAAGCTTTGATCCGCGAATGGCCCACCTTGCGGGAGTGGCTGAACCAGGACCGGGAAGGTCTGCGCCTGCACCGCCACCTCACCGAAGCCGCCTACGAATGGGAATTGCTCGGACGTGATCCCGGTGCGCTGTACCGGGGGTCTCATCTGGCACAGGCGCGTGGGTTAGCGGAGTTGCATCCCAATTTATTGAATGCAGGCGAACGGACCTTCCTGAATGCTTCAGTAGATCAGCAACAACGTGAAGAACAGGAGCGCGAAGAACAGCTTCAACGCGAGCTGGCAGCCGCCAAGGAATTGGCCGAGACTCAGCGCTGGTCCGCTTCCCGTCTGCGGATTCGGAATCGCATCATCACCACGGTCGGCTCGATAGCCCTCATCCTGGCATTGGTCGCCGGACTGTTTGGCGTGCAGTCGAACCGGAATGCCCAACAAGCAGAAACAAATTTGACCCTCGCCGATCAACAGCGCGCAGCAGCTCTAAATGCACAAGCGACTGCCATTGGCGAATCGCAAGTCCGTGCTACGCAACAGACGATTGCCGAAGCAAACTTTAGGCATGCGGAGGCGCAGCGTCTGGCGGCAGAGGCAAGCCGTTTGTTGTTGGGTGGCGGAAATCCCGAACTGATTGCCCTACTGAGCCTGCGATCGATGAATATTCAATATACTCCCCAGGGAGATAGTGCGTTGATAGCAGCGTCGAGGCTGGATTATGCTGAGCAAATAATCGTTGGTAACATTGCGACATACTGCGTGGCAATTTCACCAGATGGGAAGTATCTGGTCGTCGGCAGAGAAGACGGAAGCGTCAAGTTATATGAAGTGAAATCAGGCAAGGAACTGCGTCAGTTTGTTGGTCACACCAATGCCGTGCTCAATGCTACCTATTCACGGGATGGCAAATATGTTGCTACCGGAAGTGCCGATAAAACGGCACGCGTTTGGGAGGCTGCCACGGGGCAGGAGGTAAGAAAATTCACATGG
>DATHUN010000187.1:0-4016 GCA_035462205.1 Anaerolineales bacterium | reverse complement strand
GAATGGAAATACATTGGATTTCAAAATTACCCTTCTCCCTGGCGATGGCATTGGGCCCGAAGTGGTCCAGCAAGCCGTGCGCGTGATGGATGTGATCGCCAGCAGAAACAGCCATACCTTCCAGTACACGGAACGATTGATGGGCGGTTGCTCGATTGATAAATACGGCACGTCTCTCACAGACGAGACTCTCGCCGACTGCCAGGCTGCGGATGCAGTCCTCCTGGGCGCGGTCGGCGGACCGAAATGGGATGATCCGAATGCCAAAGACCGCCCCGAACGCGGTTTGCTCGCGCTGCGTAAAGGATTAGGCGTGTACGCCAATATGCGTCCCATCAAGGTACATCCGTCGTTGCTGGACGCCTCACCGTTGAAAGCAGAACGCCTCCAAGGTGTGGATATCCTCATCTTGCGCGAGTTAACAGGCGGGTTGTATTTTGGTCAGCCCAAAAAGCGCGAGATGCGCGCAGAAGGGGAGTGGGCCGTCGACACTCTGGAGTATTACGACTTCGAGATTCGGCGCATTGTACAGCTGGCCTTCGATTTGGCAAAAAGACGAAAGAAAAAGGTCATGTCGGTGGATAAGGCGAATGTTCTAGAATCATCAAGGCTGTGGAGACAGATTGCCACGCAAATTGGTGCAGAGAATCCAGATGTAAAGTTGGAGCATCAACTCGTGGACAGCGCAGCGATGAAGCTGATCACGGGTCCGGCGTGGATGGACGTGATTGTTACCGAAAACATGTTCGGCGACATCCTCACTGACGAAGGCTCGGTGTTGGCCGGGTCGATGGGGATGCTGCCCTCGGCCAGTTTATCGGAAGCTGGCGCAGGGTTCTCCCCTGAGGCGGGTGTCAAGGGACTTTATGAGCCGATCCACGGTTCTGCACCGGATATTGCCGGGCAGGGCATCGCCAATCCGATCGGCGCTATTTTGTCTGCGGCCTTGCTGCTCCGTTATTCACTCAAGCTCGAGCGGGAAGCACAGTGTCTGGAACAGGCGGTGGATGATGCGATCACCAACCGCGCACGCACAGCCGATCTCGGTGGCAGTTTGAATACCGGTCAGATGACCGACGAGATCATCGAATTTTTGTAAATCCATAGGGGCAGGGTCCGCCTGCCTGGGGCGAGATGACCTCGCCGCTACAAAATGAAAAGGAGAAGACGATCATGGCAATGGAATCAAAATTTATCTGGATGGATGGCGAGATGCTGCCGTTTGAAAAAGCGACGCTGCATTTCTTGACACCGGCATTGCATTATGGGGCGGCTGTGTTTGAGGGAGTCCGCGCTTACGATACGGAAAAAGGACCAGCGGTCTTTCGCCTGCGCGAGCACATCGAGCGCTTGTTAGATTCGGCGCTGGTCTTTGGCTTTCGCACAATGCCATTTACGGTGGATCAGCTGTTGGATGCGGTCAAAGAGGTCGTCGGCGCGAATGAGTTCAAGGATTGCTACATTCGCCCGATGCTGTATCTGAACGGTGGTGGCTGGAACTTGAACGTGGATGCCGGCAAGGCCAGCGTCGCGATCGCCGCATGGGAATGGGGTAACTACCTGGGCGAGGAAGCACTGGCGAAAGGCATCCGTGCCAACATCTCTTCCTACACACGCCATCATCCAAATGTATCCATGACCAAGGCAAAAATTGCAGGCAATTATGCGAACAGCTTCCTGGCGAAGACCGAGTCCGTCCGATTGGGTTTTGATGAAGCGATCATGCTGGATCCCGAGGGCTATGTTGGTGAATGCACAGGGGAGAATCTCTTCCTTGTGCGCCGCGGCAAGATTTTGACTCCGTCCACGGCACCGGTGTTGGAAGGCATCACGCGCCATACGATCTTCACTATTGCCAAAGAGCTGGGCTATGAAGTCCTCGAGCAGCCGATCTCGCGTGACCAGTTATACATCGCCGACGAAGTCTTTGTATGCGGTACCGCCGCAGAAGTGATCGGCTTGCGCGAGATTGATTACCGCACAATTCATGATGGTAAAACCGGGCCGGTGACCATGGAGATCCAAAAGATGTACCATGACCTGATCCGCGGTAAAGTGGAAAAGTATGAGACCTGGTGTGAGTATGTGTCGGATGTAAAGGTCAAGGAATACTAGTTCAAGACCATGTCATTCCTCGGAGGGGCAGCGGGGCGGTCTGAGGAGCGAAGCGTGTCGCTCCGAATGACATAACTTTTGTTTGCTTTACAATTGCGTGCATGAACGAGGCTCGCCCGATCTACAAATCTGTGTCTGACCTTTCCGGCAGCAATCTCCGCTCGCTTTACGATAGTTTTGATTCATCGATTGCAACGCTCGATTGCGGTAAAAGATATGCTCCGCATAATCCAAATGGAAAACTTTTCTGCTGCGATACCTGCCATGCGGTTCCGGCCGCATATCAGGGCGAGTGGAAATATCTGAAAGACAACACACAGCTCTGGCACACCTGGCGCGGCCATGAGTGTACGAACACAAGTGGGGAAGAACGTGCCCGCCTAAAAGCGGAGACACCGAAAGAGATGATCCTGCTTGCATGCTTGGGACCGTCGCGCTGTGAGCGTGAATTCCGTGCCCTGAGCTGCAGGCAGTTTCCATTTTTTTCGTATGTGTCTTCCGATTATCGTTTCCTGGGGTTGGTGTATGAGTGGGAGTTTGAGTCAAAATGCCGGGTGATTAGCAACCTATCCTCCGTGACCCAAACGTATCGGGATGAATTTGTGCGAACATATGATCGCCTCTTTGCCCTTTTTCAGACTGAATTCGATAATTATGCCTACCATTCTGAAAAACTGCGCGCGGAATTTTTGCGCCGCAAAAAGCGCTTTCCATTGCTTCATCGAAATGGTGCAACATATCTGGTGAGTCCGGGGCGTGGGCGTTTCCATCGGATCGATGCAACAGAACTGCCGCGTTTTGCGCCTTATCGATGAGTTTTTTTTGCCGGTCTAGAATTTACAGGTTTCGTATAGGCACGAAGAATAAATTCGTTTGGATATCCATAATGCCACTTGCGTGTCGTATTTTCCTTTCGTTCGTGTATGACCATATACCACTAAGAGGAAAGGATATTGATGCATGTCACCTGTTTCACGAAGAAAACTGCCTCTGTTGATACGTCACACTGAAAATCCCATATTGACGGCAAATGAATGGCCCTATCGTGCCAATACCATATTTAACCCCGGTGCCACTCTGTTAGCAGATGGAACAACACTTTTATTGTGTCGCGTGGAAGATATGCGCGGTCATTCGCATTTGACCGTTGCTCGCTCTAAAGACGGAATCAGCAACTGGGAGATCGACAGCGAACCAACATTCCCCGCAGATTTCGAGAATTATCCCGAGGAAATCTGGGGGATCGAAGACCCACGCATCACCTATGTGCCGGAGCTAGAGCAATATGTAATTGCGTATACCTCCTATTCTCGCGGGGGTCCGGGTGTATCTATGGCACTGACGCGTGACTTTCAGAGCTTTGAGCGTCTTGGTGTGGTAATGTCCCCCGAAGATAAGGATGCCGCGCTGTTACCGCGTCGTATCAATGGGGAGTGGGCGCTCATCCACCGGCCGGTTGGCATGTTTGGCGCGCACATGTGGATTTCCTATTCCAATGATTTGAAACACTGGGGCACACATAAAATGATGCTGGAAGCGCGCCGCGGCGCCTGGTGGGATGCGAACAAAATCGGCTTATGCAACCCACCGATTGAAACCCCGCGTGGTTGGCTGGTGGTCTACCATGGAGTACGCCATACAGCGGCAGGCGCGTTATATCGATTGGGGCTCGCCTTATTTGATCTCGAGTCGCCCGAAAGCTGTTTGATTCGTGGCGATGAATGGATTTTTGGTGCCGAGGAGGAATACGAACGTGTAGGCGATGTCGGGAATGTCGTGTTCCCATGTGGACATGTGGTTGCTCCGGATGGGGATACGTTGCGCTTGTATTATGGCGGGGCGGATTCCTGCATTGCATTGGCAACTACCAAGATTAGCACCCTGCTTGATTGGCTGGAAAC
>DATHUN010000186.1:0-12674 GCA_035462205.1 Anaerolineales bacterium | reverse complement strand
GAAGAAGGGATACCACTTCCCATCCACCAGCGCGCCGAGGTCCGCGCCGCCGACGCCAAAGGCATCGACCTTACCATCCAGTTCCTTGTATTTGAGGGCAGCGGCTTCAATGTCGCCGTCGGTGCCAATACGCTCGATGCTGACCGCTTCGCCAAGCAGATTTACCTCCACTGCCTTATTGCGTTTCGATGACCCAATGCTAATGCTGACCGCTCTTTTCATACCCGATCTCCTCTCTTGGATGACGTATTATATAACGAATCCTAAGGCGGCCGCGCGGGAAGCGTAAACAGGAATTTGGAACCGCGGCCCTCCTCGCTTTCCACCCAGATCCGCCCGCCATGGATTTCAATGATCCGCTTAACCAGCGCAAGACCCACGCCTGTGCCTTCGGTCTGGATGTCCAGTTTGTTGAAGAGACCAAAAATGCGTTCGTGGTGTGCCGGGGCAATGCCAATGCCATTATCGCTGACGTAGAAAATTGGCTTACCGTGTTCTGCACCGGCGTGTCCGATTTCGACGAGCGGGCGAGGTTGGTTGCCCATGTACTTGGAGGCGTTATCGAGCAGGTTTTGCAGGACTTCCACCAGGCGAGGCTTATCGCCCCAAACGGTAGGGAATCCCGGTTGGATCTGAACCGTGATGTCGCGTTCCTGCAACTGTCCATACACGATCGCCATTGCCTCGCCCACCAGTTCTTCAAAGGGTACCACCTGCGGGGGATTCATCAGCCGTCCAATTCGCGAAAGCTCGAGCAGCTCGCTGAGAAGCCTTTGCATTTTGATAACGGCTTCTTGAATGCGCTTTGTATCTCGCCGCAAGCGCTCCATATTGTTGTTCAACGCATCCTGTTCTAGGTAGCCCAGAAATCCACTAATCGTGACCAGGGGAGATTTCAAATCGTGTGAAACCGTGTAAGTGAAGCGTTCCAGCTCCTGATTCTTGGATTCCAGTTCGTCGATCAAGGCTTTGCGCTGGCTTAATTCATTCTGCAGGGCCGATTCATCTTCCTGTCGTTTGATCGCCGCCCCCAGCATGCTTGCCGCAACTTTGAGGACGTCAATTTCCACGTTGCTCCACAGCCGCTCGTGGCGCACTTCGTCCACGCCCAAGGTGCCCCATTGTTTGCCATTGACTATCACACGGATCTCGAGCAAGGCATGAATACCCAGCGACCGGATGTATTGTTTCTCAGACGCGTCAAAGAAGCTATTATCTCCTACCAACGGTTCGCCGCTATCCAAAATGGAGTAGAAGCGCTCGAACCCCATTCCTTCGGGTCCAATATTTTGATAGATGGGGTTATCCAAGTCTGGAATGCAATTGACTGCTGTCCATTCGTAGCGCATGGATGTGACAACCTGACCACGGTCGTCAGCATGTTTTTCAAACAAATAGGCATGGGATACGTTAAATTCCATACCCAGCCGTTTCAGGACCAGGTCAATGCTTTGCCGCCAATCCGAGGTCCTCAGGAATTGCTCGGCGGAAAAGGTCAGCGCCTGCAACAGGGACTCGCGCTGGCGCAAATTCGCTTCTACAAGCTTGCGGGCGGTGATATCCTGCATAATGCCTATCGAGCCATAGGATGGCCCTGTTTCTCCAAACAGCTCGACGGCGCTGTCCGCAATCCAGCGCGCTTGTCCATCGCGAGCACGGATATGATAATCACACTTCCAGGCTTTCACTTTTCCAGATCGCACTAACGGCAGAGCTTCCACTTCGGTGAGTCCAGCCAGTTCGCCGGATAATTCCGTGTCGATCACGAGGTCACCCCACAGCTCGGGATTCATTTCTCTTGGCGGATATCCGGTGATCTCCTGAATTCCATCTCCAATAAATACATACTTGTTCAAATCATGATGCCGGTAATACGGGACGGCGCCGGCCGCTTCGATCGCTCGACGGTAGATTCGTTCTGACTCCTGCACAGCGGCTTCGGCCTCCTGACGTTGGATCGCAGCGCTGAGAATTCCTGCAGCAATTTTCAGTGCATCCACTTCGGCTGGACTCCACTCGCGTTCCGTGCGCATATCATCCCAACCAATTGTGCCCCACCACTCTCCTTTCACGATCAGAGGTACTTCGATCATAGCTTTGACGCCAAGCTTGACTAACCGTTCCTTTTCTGTGTCCGGATAGGAAAAGGAATTGCCAATAATTACAATTCCTTTTCGCAAAATATCATCCGTACTTTCCCACAACTCACTCCGTATCTGGGCATTCTGGTAAGCATCATTCTCCAGATCACTGGGATAACCATCAGCAGTCCATTCATATTTCATAGACGTGACGACTTTTCCCTGAGAATTGGTATGATGCTCGAATAAATACGAATGAGTGGCATCGAATTCCCTGCCGAGCCGTTCGAGCACAATCTCGATATTCTCCCGCCAATTGGATGTTTTCAAAAACTGTTCCGCCGAAAATGTAACTGCTTCCAGCATGGATTCACGTTTACGCATCCCGGCTTCGATCAATTTCCGATCTGTGATGTCCTGCAGGATGCCAATGGATCCGTGCGAGGTATTCTGCGCGTCCAACAATTCAATCGAACGATCTGTCAACCAGCGGATTTGCCCATCACGCGTTCGGATTTTTTGGTCACACTTCCAAGCGTTGATTCTGCCTTTTCGAACCGCCTCAATCGCATCGTCCACAGGGAGACCCTCTGCATCTCCCAACATGACCGTCTCCTCGACCAGGTCAATCCATGTATCAGGCGTGATTTCCTGCGGACCATACCCCGTCATCGCACGAATGCCTTCTCCGACAAAAAAATAGCTATTGGATGCATAATCCTGATAATAGGGAACAGCATCAGCCGCCTCAATCGCCTGGCGATAAATCCGCTCAGACTCCAGCAGAGCGGAATCCGCTAGTTCGCGCTGGATCGCCGCGCCGAGGATTCCCGCGGCGACCTTCAACGCGTCGACTTCGGCATTGGTCCATTCGCGCAGTGCAGAATCGTCAAAGCCTATGGCTCCCCAACTCTTTTTGTTGATAAAAATCGGGACTTCCAAAATTGCCTGAATGCCAAACTCATTCATGGCTTCCTTTTCAATGGGATTGAAAGTGGAGGAGTTGCCTGCCCGCACTTCGCCTTGAAGGAGAGCCTGCACCTGATCCTCATATCCATCAACATCGATTTTGGAATTCTGAAAATAAGGGCTTTGAATAAAACTGGGATACCCGGGAGCAGTCCATTCATAACGCATCGAGGTGACTGGCTGACCCTGAGCATCGAAGTGATCTTCGAATAAATAGGCGTGGGTAACCTGCATTGTGATGCCAAATCGTTCGAGTACATTATTGATACTCAGGCGCCAGTTGGATGTCTTTAGGAATTCCTCTGCAGCAAATGTCACGGCTTCAAGAATGGATTCACGCTGGCGCAGATCGACTTCGATCTTTCTACGCTCGTCCAACTCTTTTTTCAATTGGTCGAGCAGGCGGGATTTATCGATTGCCAGCGCTGCCTGGACGGCAACATTCTCCATCAACTGAACCTGGTCCGCGGAGTATGCATCGACAAGCGTGCTCTGCACCGATAACACGCCGATGACCTTATCATTAACCGTTAAGGGGATACCCAGGAATGTATGCAACACCAAATCTCGATCATCTTCCACAGGAGCGTAGGTACTCACGACCTCGTTCATCATCATATCGGGCAGATACAGTATTTTCCCACTATGAATCACCGCACCGGTCAACCCTGGGTTTTCACTCAACCGCCGGGATCGTTGGCGCTCCGGCTCACCCACTTCGAAATAGATGGGGAAGTCCACCAGATCGGATGCTTCATCGTAGATGGCGATGAACATCGCCTGTGCCTCAATCAATTTAAGGATGGTCGTTTGCAGAGTATGCAGAGTGGTGAAGAGATCTTTCCCGGAAGCCAGCGCAATTCCCAGCTGGTAGAGCAGCGCCAGTTCCTCATTTCCATTGGGCAAACCCCGGCCGCCTGAATCATTATTCATGTGAGCCTTTACCTTCCTGATGCAATGTAAAAAAGAACGTTGTTCCCTTATCTAACTCACTCTCCACCCAAACGCGGCCACCATGCACTTCGATAATTCGTTTAACCAGGGCCAGGCCAATTCCTGTGCCCTCGGTTTTCGGATCCAGCTTATTGAATAATCCAAATACGCGTTCAAAATGATCAGGTGCAATCCCCATTCCATTATCGCAAACATAGAAGATGGGATCGCCACGCTCTGGGTCTTCCCCTCGCTGTCCAATCTCGATGCGCGGCTCGTTTTGATCTCCCATGAACTTGGCAGCATTATCCAGCAGGTTCTGCAGCACCTCCACCAAACGCGGGTAGTCTCCATATACATCTGGCAGATTGGGAGCAATATCGATTGTGATACCGCGTTCCATAATGCGACCCTGTACCAGGTCAACGGCTTCACGGGCGATCTTCTCAAGTGACACCCAAGTGATTTCGTTGTGAAGCCGGCCAATACGGGAGAGCTCTAGGAGTTCGTTCAGAAGCCTGTTCATCTTCTCTGTAGCTTCGGTAATGCGCTGGATATCTCCTTCCAGCCGTTCCATATTCCCTGACCGGGCATCCTGCTCGAGATAACCTAGGAAACCGCGAATTGTGAAGAGAGGTGATTTCAAGTCATGTGAAACGGTATAGGTAAAGCGCTCCAATTCGCTGTTTTTGCTCTCCAACTCGGTAATGAGATTCTTGCGAAGGCTGAGTTCCGCTTGCAGGTCCGAAAAGAGACGGGCGTTCTCCAGGGTGATGGCTACCTGATTCGCATACGTCACCGCCAATTGAGCATGATCCTCCGTGAACTGCCCAATGTGATAACCATCCAGCGCAATAATGCCAAGAATTTTCCCCTTGGCCTTCAACGGAACGCCCAGCCATGCATGGATCCTATTGTGCGGTGGACGTGTAAATGCTTCAAAAGTCGACTGCACGTCTTGGAGCAGAATATAAGGCGCATTCTGCTTGAAAATGGCATAAGAGGGTTCGCGCTCATCCAATGCAAAACGGTTTTCGGTATCATTCTGATCTAGAGAGAAACCACGCATGCTGACAATCTCCAGCATGTCATTATAAAGAAGTTGCACAGAGGCGCTATCGAATGGAATAACCCGTTCCAACTGCTCAAGAATGCGCTCGATGGCTTCGTTCTTTTCCAGGGTTGCGGCAACGATGGCGGCGCTTTCGCGCAGGGTCTCGGCTTCGGCGTTCTTATTTTCAAGCTCGGTGATAAGCGCCGTACGTGTCTCAAGTTCCCTTTGAAGATTTTCGAAGAGCCTCGCATTTTCCAATGCGAGTGCAACCTGGTTGGCGAATGTGACGGCCAGCGCAGCGTGATGTTCGGTGAATTGATACTTTTGCTGACCATCCAAAGACACCATGCCGATGATCTTGCCGCGTGTCCTGAGCGGAATTGCCAGCCAGGACTGGACATAGGTGTGCGGCTCCATTTGAAAATCCGGCAGTTCCTCCTGGACATTGCCGTTTAACAGATAAGGCACACCCTCCTTAAGAATTGGATAGGCCGAGTTTGCCTCATCGACAACGAAAACTGTGCCTTTGATCCCTGACGGTAAATTTACCCCACTGATGATAATTTGTTGGTCACCCTCCACCTTGCACACGGAAGCCGTATCGTACGGGATGACACGCTTCATTTGTTTCAGGATACGCTCAATGATCTCTACAAATTCAAACGTGCCGACAATGCTCTCCAAGCTTTCGCGCAGTGTTTCGGATTCTTTGTTCTTCGTTTCCAGCTCGTTGATGAGTTTTTCTCGTTCCACTTCGATCCATTTCCGTTCGGTGATATCACGGATCAACATAAGGACTGTGTCCGAGGCGCCCACGACCAGGCGGGCTTCCAGCGCACGCAGCGAACCTCCCATTTCCATTTCAAATTCGAAGACACTCATCCGGTCGGCTTCGATGGCACCACGCATGGAGTGGAGGGTCTGCTCAGCGATCGTTTCCGGGAAGATCTGCTGCACTTGTTGTCCGATTAGATGCTCCGGCGGGATGGAGTTCTCCGTGCTTTTGGGAGGAACGATATTAATGATCCTGCCCTCCTGGGTCAGCTCTATCACCATGTCCGGGAAGGCATTCAGCAAAGCACGGATGCGTGCTTCACTCTGCTGGAGCGCCTGCATGGTTTGCTTCTGAGCGCTCATATCGTAAAACATGGCGAGGATGCAATCCTCGTTCCCAATACGCATCAATTCATAAAAAGAAATCACATTCTTGAGGGTTCCATCGGTATGATAAAAAGTATCATCTGGGTTGAAGTGCGACTTACGCTGTTTCAAATCTTGGACGAATACCGCTCGCTCTTCAGGCAGATCCCACATCTTTAGTTGATGGGCATCCCGTCCCAGCGAATTGTGCGGATCGTATCCGGTCAAATCCCAGTAAGCATAATTCGCGTCCAAGAGCCGGCCTTCTTCCAGTGTGGTAATACAGATCGCCACGGGGCTGGAAAGGAAAACTTTCCGGAAGCGTTCCTCGCTCTCGCGCAGAGCTTTTTCTGCATTTTTTCGCTCAGTGATATCACGCACGGAGGCCACCAGAAGCTCCCCGTGTTCCTGTCGCAGCATGCGCTTATTGACTTCCACCGGAAATGAGGTGCCATCCTTACGCCGATAGGCAGTTTCAAAGATCAATTCACCTGTTTCACGCACGAGTTGCAGGTGTCGGCGCCAGTCCTGCAGATTTTCGATATTTTCGGCAACATCGATCACGCCCAACTGATACAACTCCTGGCGGCTATAGCCCAGCCGCTCGTGCGCCCGCTGGTTGAAATCTACATAGCGGCTGGTCTGCGGCTCGATCATATAGATGGCATCGCTGGCTTCATCCATGATCTGCCTGTATTGCAGTAGCTCATCCTGAGCCAGCTTACGCTCGCGCAATTCATTCTGTAAGCCCGCAAGCGTCTGTTGAAATTTTTCCGTCATGGTGTTGAATGCGCGGGCGAGCGCGCCCACCTCATCCTCCGCAGTGACCGGGACAGAAGCATCCAATTCTCCGGCAGTTAAGCGGGACACCGCATCGCTCAGGGCGCGTAAGGGAGCTGTAATCCGGCGCGCCATCACGATCGCAATAAGCACAAGCACGAGGGAAACAACAATCCCGCTCATGGCAATATTGAGTGCCAATTTTTTGGCAGGCCAGAGAGCGGTGTTACGGTCCAGTTCGACAATCAAGCCCGCGTTGTGTTTTGGCATCCATAGATATTTTCCGATCACTGGCACGCCGTATTGGTTGGTATAGGAAGCGCTGCCTTCTTGTCTTGCCAGCACCGAGAAGATGCCAAATGAATCCGCCCGCCCGGGATTTTCCAGAAGGATCGGGGCATCGGTAATGATTTGGCGATCCGGCGTGATAAGATAGCTTTGAACGCTCTCATTCATACCGGGTGTCTCGTGCATAATTTCGTCCACCCGTTCCATGTTGGAGTGTAGGACCAGTACACCGACGTGCCTTTGGGCAGTATCGAACAAGGGCGTGGCAATCGTCAGCGTGATCTCGTTCAGTAGACTGGATTTATAAAAGGGTTGGGTGAAGGTCTTGCTGGATCCTTCACGAAAGAAGGGCTGGTCTGCCTGCAAGATACCGATATTGCGGGGAATCGTACTGACAGCGATCTTCCCGCTCAGATCCACAATCTGGATATCCTGAAAATCTGACGTGCGTTGCACAACAATTGTGAGCAGATCGATCAGCTGTTGTTGGGCAATATTTCGGTTGTCCGTTGAGGAATTTGGATCAAGGAGCCGACCTGAAAGGGAACGCAGCTCGGGCAGATTTGCTAAAAAGACCGCGTTGCGTTGCTGCTCATCCACCCAGCGATCGAGATTATCCATTTTTGCTTTTGCAATGATGCTAAGCTTATCCTCGACCGTTGCTTCGAGTGACTTGACCGCCTGAGCATAGGAAAAATAAATCACCGCGCCTACAGCAAGCAGCGCAAAGATTGTGTAATACACCACCAATTGGGTTTGTATATTGAAATTCGAAAGTCTTAATAATGGACGACGCATGCTAAGGGAATTGATTCAACGCGGAAATGTCGGAGGTGATGGCAACGGAACCTGCATGAACATCCCAGTTATCTCCAGCGTCCGGCGATCACTGGGATGGGGGATCTAGATCGGCAGCAATGACCAATGCGTCTCACTCCTGAATCTCTGCCAGCTTATCCATGGACTTGGCGTCCGGGCTTGCCACAGAAGAAACACGGGTGGTGAGCGTCAAATTTGCAATTACCAGCAGAATATGCTTCATGCTGGAGACAGCATGAAATGATTATATATCATGGGTATCATGCCAGACCTTACAAACTCTCAAACGCCCGCTCAGGTCTGACGAGCGGGCGTTTAGAGTGAGAAGCCAGGTTTTAAGGAGTGCAAACCGCTTTAAAAGTTGCGCTGGCAGTCACGATGTTTGGTACGAGGGTCTGCACCTGAATGGAATAATCACCAGCTCGATCCATCTGGTAGTAATCCTGCACTAACTTGGAATCCCCAGCTTCGAACAGCACCTGCTTTTCCGGAGAACGTTTGCCCACATCGGATTGCCAGAACCAAGTCACAATTGTCGGACCATTTGTGGTGATCTGAGCGTTGATGACCACGTTCTGAGGAAACGCATCGCAGGCGACATTGATCGCCACCGGTTCCACACTAACCTTGACCCCTGTCACCAGAATCTCAGGTGCACCTACCACCGGGAGCAGCTCCACAGGCCCATCCACATCGATAAAGTCCACGGAAAGCCAGCAGTTGTTCGATGGATCACTTGGATTGCGAACGTACAACCACGTGATATCAGGATTCTTCCCGATGACTTCTGCCTGGGCTCCCACTAATAAGGCGCCAATGATCGCGTACGAGATATCTGGTCCCACTCTGCAGTTGACTGGCTGCTCGCGCGGCGAGGCAAGAGTCACGAACGGTGTGGATGTGGATGTTTCGGTTGCGGTGGGAAGGTCCACCAAAGCGAGCAACGTCTCGATCGGAATTGGCGTCTCTGTAGCAGGGATCACGCTGGCAATCGGTGTATCTGGTAGCGGTGAAGAAACAGGCGGGTTAGTAGGTGATATTTCCCGGTAATTGCATGACGAAACCAGAACAATGACAAAAACGAAAATCGATATTCGGCGTAACATGCATTCCTCCTAACCCGAATCGTAATATTCGGTTGCTGCATTTGCAACGGTCCTTTGGACCTATTAATAAGAATTGCGGAATCAGGCTGGGTTCGCTCAGGGATGCAAACACACAGGCTCAGAATCACTCAATCCAACAGGATCTCTCGTGAGCCCGTTCTCGTCATAGATCTTGACGTATTGGATCTCGGGAAATTGCTTGAGGTTATAGGTTAGGATATCCGCGATCGTATAAGGATTGGTGCTGGCTTCACATTGTCCGGTCAGGTACACGCGGGCAATGCCATTCACGACATCCAGTCTACTGTAGCCGGTAAAGCCGTTGTAGATGGCGATCCATCCAAATGTGTAGCGCTCCGTCGAGCCGGGACCTTTGAAATATTCAGTCAGAACTGTTCCGTAAATATTATTCGTGCGAGCCCAGCGCACGCCTGCCACCTCAAACGGAGGCAGGTTGTTTATGAAACGATAGTTGTTGATGAAATCCACGTTCACCTTGATATAGAGCGGCGTCGGACTTGGCCGCGGAGTATTTGTGGGCGTGCGAGTCGGCGTGGCTGTTCGCGTGGGGGTTGGCGTTCGACTGGGAGTGATCGTCGGCGTAAAGAACTGGGATAGACAGATCGGCTCTGAATCGCTTTCTCCGGCGGGGTTTTGCGTCTGTCCGTTCTCGTCATAGACCTTGACGGATCTGATCTCAGGGAATTGCTTGAGATTCAAACGGAGCAGATCGGCGATATTGAACTCCTTGCCTTCAGACGCACATCTGCCTGTCAGATAAACATTTGCCACACCATTATTGATCTCCAGCCTGCTGTAACCGGTGAATCCGTTATAGACGCCGATCCAGCCGTAAAAATAACGCTCGGTGGCACCAGGTCCCTTAAAGTATTCGTTGAGAGCGCCTTGCGGTTGCATATTGCTGCGAACCCAGCGTTTGCCGGCTACTTCGATCGGCGGCAGGCTTGCTTCATAACGCACCTTGTTCGCAAAGTAGACGTTGATCAGCGTGTACGCCGGAGTAGCGGTGGGTAACCTGGTGCGCGTGGCAGTTGGCGTGCGCGACGGTGTACGTGTTAACGTGGCGGTGCGCGTCGCCGTCGCTGTACGGGTTAAGGTGGGAGTGCGCGTGATCGTCGGCGTACGCGTATTTGTTGCTGTGCGTGTGATCGTTGCAGTACGGGTCGGCGTCCGAGTCCGCGAGGCGGTAGGAGTGAGACTGGGTGTACGCGTTTTTGTGGGCGTGCGCGTTACAGTGGCGGTAAATGTAGTCGTGGGAGTCCGCGTGATCGTCGGGCTGGGAGATTTTGATGGCGTGCGAGTCGCGGATGGTGTAAATGTGATCGTCGGCGTCCGCGTGATAGTGGGAGTAAAGGTCAGAGTCGGCGTGACGGGCGTCAGCGGCGTCGGTGTGACGTTTCCCTGGAAAACGAAGCGCACGGCGTCCGCGCCGACAAAAAGGTCCGATACCGTGGCGGTTTCGTCCTGCGTGCGATTGGTCAACTCGATGAATTCGGTGCCATTGCCGGTAAATATGTATTTCCCGATGTACACCCAACCATCGGTGATATAGTAAATGTTCGGGAAGACCGCCTGGTTGATAACGACTGTATCCGTTTCCGCATTGTGATTCAGCGTATAGATCGCGCCCTCGGTCGTCGCCCGTATCGTAGGGATGCGGACATAAACCGCATACAAGCCATCATTGGCACCCGCGGGAAAATTCCATCGCCCACTACAACTGGGCGCCGTGGTACGCGCTCGCGCATAGCGCATGTTTCCATTTTGGGCACCGCCCACGGCAATATCGTTCCAACAATCCGCGGGTGATTCCTCAAAGCCTGAAGAGCTGTCATCGACGATAATGCCACTGGCCGGCGCGGGCGGAAAATTCAGCGCGGCTCCGGAGGGATAGATCCTCGCTCCGTTATAGACAACCGAAGGAAAGGCAACCCATAATGATTCACGCTGGTTGTTGACCCACGGGTCGGCACCACTTCCCCTCCAGCCATATGGATCGACAGATTTTCCGGCTGGGTTGCGAACGGTCAGATGTAAATGTGGACCTGAGGAATTACCGGTCGTGCCGCTGATACCTAGCCATTCCCCGTGTGGGATGGAGACACAACCGGGCACTCCACAGCCCTGCACTGCGACCGCGCTCATATGCCCGTAGTATGTGTTGTATCCATTCGGGTGATGTAAACGAACATAAATACCGAGATTGACCTTATGATTTTGTGGGTCCCACCATCCGGCGTAAACGACCTGGTCCGCATCCGCGGCGGCATAGACGGGACGATACGAGATGCCATAGTCAATGCCATCGTGACCGTCATACCAGACCCAGTCGCCGAGGCTGTACGACCAGTAGCCACCACCTCCGGCATTGCAAACACCTGGCTGTGGCGGAGGCCTTCCCGCGGGAGCCGGTGAGGGGCAGTTCTTGTTGGCAACATCACCTGTGTACACGACGATGCGATTATCAAATGTATAGTTCGGGGAGGAATGATCGAAGACGGATTCGACCGAGGCCGATCCGGGATAGGGCGGATATAAAAACGGCGCCGCCGTCTGCGCCGGTAAACTGACAGGATCGGCCGACGCGATGCGTACGCTTAGGAAAAAACCGAAAAGGATCAGCGCTGTGAGAACGTTCTTAAAGGATCGTGTCACAAGTTTCCCATTTATAGAATCACAACCCATGTAACATCGAACGGGTGGGGCCGCATCTACTGATAGTTTTGATTTTACATCAAGGCGTTAGTGTCGGCGTGGCGCGGGAAGCGGGAATGGATCGGAGTGTGGAAAGGACTTTGACCGCATCCGCAAGACAGGTATCGCTCTGTTCTGTAAAAGAAACTTCAAAGGCTGTGATAATGTTGCTATCACCGCCTGTAAACGTGACAAATTTTTTCACCCCATTTTCAAAGGCTGTACCCACATAAAAGGTGACCGTATTGGTGCGCAAGACATCGTGCTCTACGGTAATGCTGGGCGGCAAGCCGCGTCCAGAGGTGACCGAGATCACGCAATTGGGAATATTACGATGAGCAAGGGAAGCAAAGCCGAATTGGTCGGTCGTCACTGCCCAGAGATCCGGGTCATACGTAACCCGAAAATCAAAGCCGGGCGTGGAGTCACCAAGATAAGTGGGCACGCCATCCCAAACTGCTGTGGCGGGCGCGTTGACTGCTGCGGTAGGTAATTCAAGTGTCGGAAGAGGAGTATCGGTAAAAGTCGCCGCGGGTGTTCTCGTCAGCGCCGGGCTGGGGGTTGTCGTGGGCGGTTCTGGCGTATTGGTATTGACACCCCCAAAGAAAGGCTCGGTCGCGCCGGGAGCTTCAGTGGCAGGCGCCTCCGTAGGCACTTCTATGGATGTAGGAGCCTGTGTTGCAGCCGGAGCTTGAGTCGCCGGTGCCGCGCCGCCACACGAAGTGATCAATACTGATAAGATCAGGATCCAAAGGATTCGTCGAAGCATCCAGACTCACTTTCAACAGT
>DATHUN010000185.1:0-3712 GCA_035462205.1 Anaerolineales bacterium | reverse complement strand
CGTAATTCCTGCAGGTGATGATCCACATCGCCGCGTAGTTCTTCTGGCAACGCTTCGTACTTCTCTGCCTGCCTTAAGACCATTTCCAGCGGTGCAAGCTCGGGATTGAATGGCAGGCTGTGGTCCGGGGAGATACTGCGGCCGTCAGCCTGGGGGGTGCGTAGCTCGTCCAGGATATGATACAGGATCTCGATGGGCAGGTTATAAGCGAAATAGAAATCGGTCAGGGTCCTGCGAACACGGCTCCAACGCAAATCCCACTGTTGGGCATTCTCCTCCTGAAGCCCGTTATACATTCCCTCGCGCTGCTGAGACTGGACAGCTTTCTCTTTCACCTCGGCGTCGAATCGTTGCGGCGTGATGATTCCCCGACGAAATAGTTCCTCCCGCATACGGCGGCGGATGTCCGACGCCAGCATGGGATACTGGGCAATCAGGAGATAGATCTCGAGGATTTTGGAGGATTCAGGTGGGGTATGGTGCATCATTGTCATTACTAAAGAGCTACTACTAAAGATATTTGGATTATAGTCGATGCCCAAATGCGCAGACAGGTGTTAGCAAAAGGAAACGCTTCCTAGCTAAGCCGTTTTATGATTTCGAAAGGACTCGCATTATGAACCACATTGACGGATTCGTTATACTACTGACTTACCTGGCAGTTTCTGCCTCTGCCGTTTCGGGAGCGCTCGAAGCCCGCAAGGATGACATGGATATTGTCGGCGCCTTGACGGTTGCCTTTGTCACCGCCTTCGGCGGCGGGACCATGCGCGACCTGTTTCTGGGGCGGACACCCATTTTCTGGTTGGTGGATCCCTGGCTTTCGATTGTTACGTTTGGAATCGCCTTGCTTGCCTTTTATGTACTGAACAGAATTTCAGACCCGCTGCTGGTGATTCCTGATGCATTGGGGCTAGGCTTCTTTAGCATCTTGGGCGCCACGTATGCGATGCAGATGAATCTGTCCTTATTGATCATCTCGTTGATGGGTGTGGTCACAGGGGTATTTGGTGGGGTTTTACGGGATGTTTTGTGTAATAAGATACCAAGTGTATTCAAACGAAATACAGAGCTCTACGCGACATGTTCATTTGCAGGAACATGGGTTTTCATCATTCTGGTGAAGTTGAATGTTGATCCATCCATTGCATCCTGGGTGGGGACATCCGTTGTTTTTATCCTGCGCATGCTGGCGGTAAAATTCCGCTTGACACTTCCCTTCCCTTAATCAGAACTTTCGGCAGGTTATGAACCCACCCGATGAGCGAATAAAAAGACCTGACGTTGACAGTCAGGTCTTTTTTGCTATGGAGTTGCTGTTGCTGCTATTGTTGCCGTTGCTGCAGGAGCGGCAGTTGCGGCGCCGGTTGCCGTTGCGGCTGCCTCGGTCAAATGCTGACCGGCATAGATGAATACAGGCGCAATCGGCGGCGCATCTTTGGAATGCCCGGCAGGGACAAATCCGTGAACCAACAAGACATCATAAAGCAGCGAAGATTCCCAATTGCCTCCGCCTAAAATATCAGTGCCTTTGGCTCCGGCATACGAACGATTTGAACCGGCAAGGATGCCTTGATAGGACGACAGGTCCAAGCCACCGCTTCTTTTATTTCCCTCGCCGCCGCTTTGATCTTGCTCAATGAGAGCGGCATTATGACAGGATGTACATCCGATCGCACCGGGGTACCAGAATTGATTCTCCATAAAGAGATGCTGAATGTCGTTAGCAAACGTTCCTTCACAGGGCTGGCCATTGACATCGTTGAACGGGAACGTTTCCGATTCAGGGCTTCCCGCCGACACCCAGGCGCCAATCAAATCTGCTGCCGAAACTTTACAGGCATTGAACTGCGCCGCAGGTGTCTGACCACCTGCATGCTGTTGCGATTGGGAAACCGGGATGAGCGTGGGGACGGAAGTCCGGATGACGATTGGAGCAGCTCGATAACAGCTGAGTGTAAATCCACAAGCCGAGATATAAATCAAACTCAGCCAGGATCCAACAACCACCAGAAACCCAATAATTGTTCCATATATGATTCTACGGACATCATCATTCATAAGCCACTCCTCCCCTATTTCTGTGCTTTCAACGTACGCACGTAATTGACCACATCCCAGCGTTCGGAGACGGTCAGGTTCTCGTTCAACGGAGGCATGCGTCCCGCGAGGCCGTTCGAGATTGTCAGGAAGATCGAGCCGTCGCTCTTGGCTTGGACCACGTCGCTGGTCAGGTTGGCCGGCTTGAAATTGATCAGGAACGGTGCAATCGGACCAGTACCTTCGCCGCTCGCCCCATGGCACATCTGGCAGTTGATCGCAAACAATTCCTTGCCGCGGGTGATAGACGCTTCCTCACCGGGCATGGGGTTGGTGGGCGCGGGCATGCCGGGAATGGTGATAGGTCCCTCGATCGGGATGGAGGCGGCGGGCACGGGGAGCGGGTTCTCCATCTGACGGTAGGCGGGCTGGATCTCCATGAAGGACGGCCACTCGATCTTGATCACGTCATAGGTAAAAAGCAGGATCACTCCCAAGCCAACAGCTGCCGCCACAAAGAGCATCGCCAGACGTCTGATGATGACACTGAGACTAGTACTCATAGATGACCTGCCTCCGCAGGAGCCACGGATTCAGCCCCCGCCTCCTTGAGTGCCTCAACAAATTTTTCCTGCTCGCCTGATGGACAACTGAATAAGACGGCAACTTTGCCATCGCTGACTTCAGGCGTATATTCTTTTGGAGTGTACGAAGGAAAGCCACTATCGACGAACATGCCGATGAAGGAGAACCCCATCAAGCCAAGCATGGTCATCTCGAAGGTGATGATGAAACCCTGTGGCACCGGGAAGATCGGCTGCCCGCCAACATATAACGGGTAGAGATACTTAACCCCATAAATGAAGAAGAGACCCAGGAACATTCCCAGGATCGCTCCAAAGAAGCCGATGCGCGATACATAGGTGATCGCAGGCGGCCTACCAAGAATACTGTACTTGATGGGTACGCCCGAAATGACATTCATATCGTCATCGCTCACGCCCAATTGTTGCAGTTTTTCGACACCCCTCGAAGCGGGCTCGAAATCTTCAAACATAGCAAGAAGTGTAGTTGCTTCAGCCATAATCAAGCCTCTCTTTACTCCAGGTCGCTGAGCGTTGAAACTTCGGTTCGGCCGACCTTCCGAAGTAGGTGGGCTTCCTGACCCTCCTGTACCTCCCAGACCGGAACGAGAGGAATGAGACGGGAGGCTAACATGTACAATAACAGGAACAAAGCAAAGGTACCCACGGTCATCGGAATTTCGATGCGCGGTTCATACTGGCGCCAGGTGAACGGCATGCGATTGATGGTCACGCCCACAGGGATGATGATGTAGCGCTCAAGGTACATGCCAATATTGATCAATAAGCCGGCAATTGCCAGAAGCCAGGGAGTCTCACGCCACTTTCTGTTCCAGAGGATGGCCCAGGGCACCACAATATTACAAAACAACATGGTGTACCAAAGATATCCCAAGGGGCCCTTCTCAGTGTATTCCTGCAGCAGCTTATCCCACACATCCCCGCCATACCAGGGCACAAGGTAATCGTTGAAGTAAAAATATGCCCAAGCCATGGAGACCAGCAGCATCAACATGCCGATCGTATTGAAATGTTCCGGCCGGATGAAATACTTGTAATGCTTCATCGATGAGCGAAGCAGGAACAAC
>DATHUN010000184.1:0-18043 GCA_035462205.1 Anaerolineales bacterium | reverse complement strand
AATCCGATGGGGAGGGCTGTTAAGCCCTCCCCACCGGGGATTGCGTACTGTTTGAATAGGTTTTGATTCTTTGTCTTCATCCAACCAGTTTAAATATATCTTCCGCCGCCCGGCGCATCTCGAGGAAGATCATGCCCAACTTCGCCTCTTGGCGTGCCAATGCGGTCAAGACTGCTTCCTCGCCAATAGAGGTAAGCACAATCGAGCCTTTGTTGCCTTTGATATAGACCTGCTCCAGTCCTTTGCGTCCGAGCTCGGTGGAAATGCGCTCTCCGAGGCTGAGCATGGCCGCGGACATTGCCGAAACACGATCTTCCTCCACGCCTTGCTGCAGGGCAGAAGCCATGATGAGCCCATCTACTGAGACGACCGCTGATGCCTCAATATCGGGGGCGGCAGCCTGCATATTGCGCAGGCGCTCTACCATCAGTTCAGCGCGGTTTTTGGTCATATGTGTTCTCCTGAATGCTGTGAATATCGTGTCTCGCCGGGATGTTAGCCACAGTGTACCATACTTCAAATTACCAGGAAATGAACCTCACATTTCAATTAGGTTTGTTACTGCGGGCCGGAGGCGAGGCAATCCCCAGCGAACGCAGGCGGGGCAATGACAGGACTTTGTTGACCCTCGCCCGTCTTCATGTTAAACTTGTATGTTCGGCTCATGAAAAACTTGATTTTCCTTTTGCCTATTTTCTTTTTTTCGATTGCTGCCCAGGATTCATCTGCTGTGGCGATCCATTCTCCCGCGCCGAATGACATTCTGCGTGGACCAGTCAACATTATCGGCTCGACAAATCTCCCGGACTTTATCTCGGCGCAGTTGGATTTTTCGTACGCGTCAAGCCCCGTCGATACCTGGTTCCCTATCCAGGCATTGTCTCAGCCCGTTCTTGACGCGCCGCTCTACAGCTGGGACACAACCCTGATCACGGATGGCGATTATATTCTTCGCCTGCGCGTCTTTGTGGCAGACGGGTCCTTTCAAGAAGTCACGGTTCCTGTCACACTGCAAAACGATACAGCTCCGACCACACCCACAGTTATCGTACCCACCTCCACGCCTGAAGATGTGACGGTCCCTGTTCCCACGCCATTTTTGTTGGCTTCCTCACCGACGCCCACGGACCTGCCTTACCCAACACCGACGACGTTGCCTGCCAATCCTGCTTCCTTAGAACCCATGACGGTTCTCTTCAGCCTGGGTCGCGGTGCCCTTGTCATTCTTGGCTTTTTTGCCTTCGCGGGACTCATTCTTCGCCTTCGTCGCTTCTAATCACTGGGACCTAAAACATGACACCTGAAAACTCTTATTTGCTCATCGGACTTGGCAACCCGGGGCGGGAATATCAAAGCAACCGTCATAACTTCGGCTTTATGCTCATTGACCGCCTGGCTGTGCGCCTCAATGCCCGCGGACTGAAAGTACAGTCGAAGGCAATTGTCACCAGCGGCATGTACCAGGATCGCAAGATCATTCTTGCCAAACCGCAGACGTATATGAATCTCTCCGGTCAGGCTGCGCAGGGATTGCTCAACTTTTACAAAATTCCGATGGAGAACATGCTGGTGGCGCACGACGATCTCGATATTCCCTTTGGCACGATTCGCATCCGCCCAAAGGGAGGTCCCGGCGGCCAAGGCGGCATGGCCTCCACGATTGAAAAACTTGGCACCAAAGATTTTCCGCGTCTCCGCCTGGGTATTGGTCGCCCGCCCGGCCGCATGGAGCCCGCTGCATTTGTCCTGCAAGATTTTTCGCGTGAGGAAATGAAACTGATTTCAGAAATCCTGGACCGCGCTGCAGATGCCGCCCTGGAATTTGTCGTCAATGGATTGGCTGCAGCCATGAATAGATATAACGGCTCCATTGAATTGCCAGCAAAATAATTATGCAAATTCTTCTCGATAAGATTCGTGCTCTGCCTCCCTATCAACAATTGCTCAGCCAGGTCCACGAAAGCGGACAACAAATCCCCGGCCTGGGGTTGCCACGCGCCGCACGCCTGCCTCTCCTGGCGGCACTGCATCAGGATCTGAATAGACCGGTCCTTTTGATTACAGATCGCGCCGACCATGCCTTGTCCCTGTTTGATGAGCTCGGTTTCTGGGTCAAGTCGCCGCGCTACCACTTTGCCGAGCCGAATCCGTTGTTCTACGAGCAAGCCGCCTGGAGTGTGACGATCCGTCGTGACCGTTTACAGACACTGACGGCGTTGTCGACCTATCATCTTCCCTTTGCACAAAAGCCTGAGGAGCCGCCGATCTTTGTCACCTCGGCGCGCTCGTTGATGACGCGAACGCTGCCACGCCGCGACTTTCTCAAAGCCTGCAAGCGATTGTCGGTGGGTCAAACGACGCAGCCGGACGCGATCCTGCGCCATCTGGCGGAGATCGGCTTTCAGCGCGTCAACACTGTTCTGGAGCCGGGACAGTTCTCCCGCCGCGGCGGTATCCTCGATCTATGGACTCCGGCGGAGAAACTGCCGGTCCGCCTGGATTTCTTTGGGGATGAGATCGACACCATTCGTAAATTCGATCCTGCCTCGCAGCGAACTATTGAAAATCTGGAGTCCATTCTCATCACGCCCGCCCGTGAGTTTATCGCGCGCGATTCGGAAAACGATATTCGAAAATTGACCCAGCAAGCGAATCCCGATGAACAAATTTCAGAGATTGAAGTATCGGAATTCCATATCCCGTTACTGCATAAGCAACCCGCGAGCCTGCTTGATTACTTGCCACAAAAAGCGCTGGTCTTGATCGATGATCTGTCGGTTGTGGAGAGCATGGTGGCAGAAGTAGAAGAGCAGGCCGTCAAGTTCCGCAATGAAAGCATTCAGGAAGGCATACTCTCGCCAGAGTTCCCACTGCCTTATACCACCTGGCCCGAGCTGCTGGATAACTTCAATACCCGTCCGTTTGTAGAGCTGGGGTATTCGACAAGTGCAGATATACAAGAGCCCGAGAATTCTCTCGCCGCCTGTTTTAGTCATGACGAACGCTTTGGAGGCAGGCTCAAATCCTTTGTGGAGTACCTCGTATCCATTGTGGATCGAGGCGAGCAGGCATTGGTCATCTCGCGCCAATCGCCGCGTCTACATGATCTCTGGCTGGAAGCGGACCATGAAGCGGCGGAGGATAACCCACAATTTATCGAAGCCTCTCTCTCCGAGGGCTTTATCCTCCAATCTCCCGCGTCGGACACGCAATTACCAAATATTAAATACCCGGTGGTGCACCTCATCACCGACTCGGAGGTCTTCGGCTGGGAACGTCCACAGCCGCGTACGCGTCAGCGACCGGTGGCGGAGACACCCGAATCCGTGTATGCCGATCTGCAGGTGGGGGATTATGTCGTTCATATCGATCACGGCATTGGCCGCTTCGGTGGCTTGGTCCAGCGCGAGCTGGATGGTCATGTGCGTGAGTTTCTGGCGGTGGAATACGAGGGTGGGGGACAGCTTTATGTTCCGGTCCACCAAGCCGATCGTTTGACTCGCTATGTCGGCGCAGAGGGCGCTGTCCCGGCGCTCGACCGGTTAGGCGGCCAGGAATGGCAGGAGAAAAAGGGGCGCGTCAAACAGGCGGTCATCGAAGTCGCTCAGGAAATGCTCGATCTGTACGCGCGGCGCAACGTCGTCAAAGGATATGCCTTCAAACCGGATACCACCTGGCAGAAGGAATTGGAAGATTCCTTCCCGTATGTGGAGACGGAGGATCAGAAGCGTGCCATTGCCGATATCAAGCGCGACATGGAATCCACTCGTCCGATGGATCGCTTGCTGTGCGGCGACGTGGGATATGGCAAAACCGAGGTTGCCTTGCGGGCGGCCTTCAAGGCAGTGATGGATGGTAAGCAGGTCGCGATCCTTGTGCCGACAACGGTGCTGGCGCAACAACATTATGAAACATTCTTACAACGCCTGGCGGCATTCCCGGTGAATGTCGAAATGCTGTCCCGCTTCCGCACGCCGCGTGAGCAGATGTCCATTTTGCATCGCCTCTCGATCGGCGAAGTGGATATCGTCATCGGCACACACCGCCTGATTTCCTCCGATGTCCAATTCAAAGATCTGGGTTTGGTGGTCATCGATGAAGAACAGCGATTCGGTGTGACGCATAAGGAGCACCTGAAGAGGCTGCGCACCGAAGTGGATGTGCTCACCCTCACCGCGACGCCGATTCCACGTACGCTTTACATGGCTTTGACCGGCGTCCGCGATATTTCCAACCTCAACACACCGCCAGAGGAACGGTTGCCGATCGTGACACATGTGGGACCTTATTCGCCCAAGCTCGTGCGTCAAGCGATCCTGCGCGAGCTTGAGCGCGGTGGACAAGTCTTCTTCGTGCACAACCGCGTCAACACGATCGACGCGATGAAGACTCATTTGAAACAGCTTGTGCCCGAGGCGCGCGTAGACGTTGGTCACGGGCAAATGCCAGAAACGCAACTGGCTTCCGTGATGCATCGCTTCAACGCAGGGGATACAGATGTACTGCTCTCGACAACGATCATCGAATCGGGTTTGGACATTCCCAATGCGAACACTTTGATTGTCGACCGTGCCGACACCTTTGGTTTGGCGCAGCTTTACCAACTACGCGGTCGCGTCGGCCGCGGTGCGGCGCGAGCGTACTCGTATTTCTTCCGGCACAACAAGCTGAGCCCGACGATCGAAGGTCAGCAGCGCCTCGAAGTGATTGCCGAGAATACCCAGCTTGGGGCGGGCTATTCGATTGCCATGCGCGACCTCGAAATTCGCGGCGCAGGTGAATTACTGGGTACTCGCCAAAGTGGACATATTCAAGCTGTAGGCTTTCACTTGTACACGCGCTTGCTGGCAGATGCCGTCCGCCAGATTCGACGGCTGGAAGCGGCTGGCAAAAATGGGCAAGGTAAGGATGAAAAGGGGAAGATTGAAGTTGCCTTTGCCAGTCTCACGCAACCGATCTCCATGCCCGTCAATGTGGATCTACCGCTGGCGGTGGGTATCCCCGCCAATTACATTGCCGATCAAGACCTGCGCTTGCGCCTGTATCGTCGCATCGCCGATTTGCGCGATGAAACCGAGATCGATGCACTGGCATCAGAATTCAAAGATCGTTTCGGGGAGCTACCTGAGATGGTGGAAAATCTCTTTTATCAGATGCGCGTTAAGCTGCGCGCCGAAGCGGCCGGTCTCTCCGCAGTGAACTGGGAAAGTGGACAAGTCGTCCTGCGATATCCCGCCTCCCCCGATGATAAGGATGGCAGACGGCTGGCAGATATAGGTCCCGGCATTCGAGGCGGCAAGAACGCTTATTGGGCATCCTTAGGAGAGGATTGGCAGCAAAAACTTTTGGATGTTTTAGGACAATTAGATCATTGATCGGGATAAATTAAAACAAGGCGTGTTTTAGCAACACGCCTTGTTTGTTTAAGTGAGCAGGTTATAACTCAGTCATCCAAAACGTACACATGGACATAATCAAAATTCGCAGTGAATCCCGAACCGCCCATGGACACCAATCCAATATGGGCATTCGAGCCAAGCTGATGAGTCCACGTTCCGCCGCGTACCCAGTTAACACCGTTTGTGCTTGTATAAGCCGTGTAGAGATCACCTTCGGAGTTGCTGCGCTTGACAATACGCAGATAGGTCCAATCTCCTGGTGCGCCGACGACGGTGTTACCGTAACGCGGATAACCAGCAGGCACAGGGGCAAGCTCTTTGGCGAATTCTGTCTGGCGCGTGTTCCAAATCGAAACCGGCACCAGCTTGACGAAGTTATCGTCGTCGCTATAGATCACTAAGCCAGCCTGTACATAGTTCCAGCAGCAACCTTCAGGTGGAAGATTTATTTTGACTTTCGTTTCAACAATGTAATTCCCGCTCGGCACAGCCTCAGACAGTATCGATGCATTGTTGCTGTTCTCAAAGATGTCTGCGGCTTGTGTATCGAAATCAAACGTTTCGCTGGAAACAGAATACGTGCTCGCACCGGGTGGACGGATCCATGTCCACTGCGACGCCATCGCGCCGTTGAATTCATCTGACAGCGAGCTAATGAGCGCGGCAGGTTGGTCCTGGGCCGGGGATTTCATCTTGTATTTGCTGGTGGTACCCGCTTGTGCAGCAGGTGCAGGTTGGACGCTATCGGACGCCCACAAGCCACCGCGCACGGTGGGCCAACCATTGACCCAGTCGAGAGCATCCATCAACACGGGGCGCCTTGTAAAGTTAGTTGTGCCGGCAAAGTACGGATCGTTGCGGTCGACCGCGTGATAAAGCGTCCAATACCTGCCGCTCGCATCTGTGAACACGGAGTTGTGTCCGGTGCCAACCCAGCGATTACCGTTCATGCTTATGACCGGCGTCCCACCGACACGGCCCTGGAGCAGAGAATTACCATCTCGATCCACATACGGACCGAGAACGTTTGCAGAGCGCCCCGCGAAGACGCTGTAGCCTGTTAGCGGACCGCGGCAACAATCCGTCGCCGAGGCAAACAAATACCAGTAGCCACCATGTTTGACGACCTCCGTTCCTTCGTATCGATTATCAATCGCTACTTCAACCTGGCTGGCTGAATCAGAATGCAACCCATCCGCACTCAATCTGCGCGCAGCGATGCCGCCAAAGTAACTTCCAAAAAAGATATACAACTGGCCATTGTCGTCCACGACGTCCGGATCAAATACCCAGCGGCGCGCGCCGGCACAGCAGGGCGCATCTTGCGGCTCAACGACCGGCGTACCGCTATCGACCCAGGGTCCGAGCGGATTGGTACTGGTGGCTACCCCAATCGCGCTGCCACCACCCGGCAGGGATGTCCAGGATGCGGTGTAATACAGATAATACATTCCATTACGGTATTGGATTTCCGGCGCCCAGAGCCCGGCACCAGGATCCACCCAGGCGGGCTTTGCGCTGAATACATCTCCCATGTAGGTCCAGTTCACCAGATCGAACGAACGCAGCATGGGGATGAGATGGAAGTTGAAGTTGCCGCCGGTTTTGTCGTTGTCATTCAAAGGGTCCGTGGTACAGTAAATATACCAGTAGCTATCTTGGGCATGAATGATCGTGGGGTCTGCGCAGCTCTCGACCATGCCATCGTTGGGGATCTGGATGGATAAGGGATTGGTGTATGTTGTTTTGAGAGTGGTTGTTGCCCCCGTCAAAGTAGTCACACTGCCAGCCGCAAAAGCAGGACTACTTACAATTAGAATGATGGCAAGAATGCCCATCAGTTTGATGAGTTTTGTTTTCACAGATTATCTCCTCAATAGCTGTAAATGCGATCTGTTGCGAAACGCATCAGTAATTGAATCGCCAATGATAGGAAAGTAAATAAGATTTTGTTTGGGCGGGAACCTCCTTACGAACATTTGCTGATTGCCGTTCCACCCTCATGGGATATCTTGCAGCCGTTCGTACCATTAAGCTGGGTAAACCAATAAGTATCGATTGAAAACTGTTTCTTGCGAGAAATACCTAGAGTATCGATTGTACGCCGCCAAAATGAAAAGCGCAACTCTTATTTCACAACTGAAACCTTTTCTAATTTAGTGCTATGCAGCCAGAAGCAGATTGTCTTTCCCGGTTTTAGCATGCAATTAAATCGAAAGAGGTCTTCCGTAAAGGAAGACCTCTTTTCTACTGACTAAACAATTATCGATTTAGAGGGGAGAGCGTCCGGGCAGGGCGCGGACAATCGCAATTGCTACGACTGCCCCCAGGAAGGCCACCACGATGCTGCCGAAGTTAATGCCATTGACGGCATTCGGCACACCGAATAACGCGCCGGCCAAAAAGCCACCGACAATGGCGCCAATGACACCGACGATAATGTCAGTGACCAAGTTGCCACGTCCGCCGCGCATCACCGCGTTGGCAAGCCAACCAGCAACCAAACCAACTACGAGCCAAGCTATAAAACCCATTTTGCATACTCCTTTCGTAACTGTGCGAATTGAACAAAGATGCAGTAACGCACTGCTAAAGGATAAAACGTCCGCATAAACCCTGTGTTACGCCGGATCTGGGTATTCTTTACCAGCCAAGGTTACAGCTGCCTGTAGTTTAACCGCCCGGGTTGCCAGATAACTGGGGTGATAGCTGTGAAGCGGCGAATCGAGCATGTAATCTTCGTATAGATCAGTGATGACAAACCCAGCATCACATTGGCCGCCAAGCAGGTCGGTCAGGGAATGACCAAATTCTACCGGCAAGCCTTTTTCTAAGAGCTCATCTAGGTCATCTTTATGCATGCTGGTTAGGTCAGAATAGGGGATCGAATGAGCGACTTCTAAAACTCCCTCGTCGGCTTTATAGAGGTCAAACATATAATGCACCGGGTTCATGGAGCCGGTCATGAGAATCGCACCAGGGCGCAGGACGCGAGCGCACTCCCGCCACACCGCACGAACATCCGGCATGAACACCGTCGAGCACGGGTTGAAGACCAAGTCAAAGGATTCGGCTGCAAACATAGACAAATCAGCGGCATCTCCTTCCACGGTGCGGATGGAGATGGATTCTCTTTCCGCCACGAGTTGGTCCTGTTTCAACTGAGCGGGGGAGTTGTCGAATACGGTAACATTTGCCCCGACCGCAGCCAGGACCGGTCCTTGCTGGCCACCACCCGAAGCAAGGCACAACACATCTGCTCCTTTTAATGGTGGAAACCATCGTTTGGGAACGGGAATGTTTTCGGTGAGCACAATGGAAAAGTCACCTTGTCTTGCTTTCGTAATGGTCTCGGAGTCAACCGGTTGCGACCAGCGATTCTGCCCCCCTTCCACTTCACGGTTCCAGGCATCACGGTTATAGGATCGAATATCCATAAAATCTCCAAGTTCTAGGGGATGGAAGTTGTGTTACTTTCGGTGGAGCGAAGGGTCTCATTGTTGAGATACTTATGGGGCAAAATCCGAGCTTCGAGAATGTCACGAGATTAAATAACGCAGGGATTGTACAGGCAGAGAGAACGCTTGTCGAGGCAGAATCCATGACCGGCTGGGCAAGGACCAGATAAAAAATTTGGGACAGGTCCTGCGTAAGACCTGTCCCGGTCGCGAGGAGAAAATAAATTGTAAAACGTATCGGCAAGCTTTTATATCGGATTAATCTGTTGCAGTTGGTTCGGGAAGGCTCGCCGTCGAGCGCAGAGTCCGGTTGAGCAGCGTAAAGCCAATGCTTGCCATCACGCCAAACAATCCGCAGATGGCCCAGAGCAGATTCGGGTTGGCGCTATCCAGGATGAGACCGGCAAAGTAGGGACCAATGGCGAAGGAGATGCCCCAGGAAAGACCCGACACTGCCATATAGCGTCCGCGCATTTCCTCCGGCGCAAAGCCTGCCACTAACGCCTGCTGAAAGGGCGAGACGATCATTTCGCCGACAGTGATCACCACCATTGC
Organism: Anaerolineales bacterium; assembly: GCA_035462205.1. GTDB lineage: Bacteria > Chloroflexota > Anaerolineae > Anaerolineales > Villigracilaceae > Defluviilinea. Next base: position 8,631 of record DATHUN010000184.1, on the reverse strand, counting down.
CAGCACAAAGTAGATGTATGTGGATACGACACCATACATTGCAAACCCGATCGCGTAGAACAGGGAACCGGCTGCCATCATCAACAGCGGTTTGTATTTTTGCAGCCGCCGTGAGAACCAGAATTGCAGCACGACGACGATGATAGCGTTGATACTGATCAGCGAGCCATAGCCGATTTCAGGCAAGCCGTGTTGGTCGCGCAAAAACACGCCCAGGGTGGAGTTCATGTTCATGTAAACGAGAGACATCATGATGGTCACACCGATGAACGCCACAAACGGAACATCTTTGAAGACGCGCCCGTAACCGGCGAATGTCTGTTTCATAGTTTCTGGTTTGGCATCCGCATGGGCCTGTGGTTTGGTCTCGGGCAGGACGAAGAGCACGATGCCGGCTGAGATCAGGCTGATGACCGCGTCCACGATGAAGAGCAAAAGATACGATCGAGCGATCAGCAGTCCCGCAATCGCCGGGGCGATAATGACCGCCAGATTGAAGATGACGCGGATGATTCCGTAGCCCTCGGCGCGCTTCTCCGGTGGAAGCAGGTCGGCGACAACGGCCTCGTGAGCAGGTCCGCCGATGTTGGCGAGCGTGCCGACGATGACGGAGATGGCGACAAAGATCGCCAGAGTCGGGGCAAATCCCATCCCCAGGGCGCTGAGCGACGAGAGGATCAGGCTGATGATGATCACACCTCTGCGTCCCATTCGATCGGTCAACGCACCGCCCAGGGCGCTCCCGACAAACCCGGAAACCGAGAAGATAGCAAAGATGATGCCCACCGTGGACATGCCAATGTCATACTTCTGCGTCAGGTAGAGTGCGAAGAATGGATACAGCATGAATCCACCGAGCCGGTCGATGAAGATAATGATGTTATAGATCCAGAAGGCGCGCGGATACTCATGGTAGATACTTTGGATTCGGTCCAATAAATGTTTCATTCTTCTCCGAACTAAATAGTTAAGTACGAACCTGCGATGCTGTCTTACTCACTTCTTGGATGACTATAAAGCATTGACAAGGGGATGGTTTTTTACTGCTCAGGCAGATCGTTCTCTGTCCATGTTCCTAAAGCGGCACGAGGTCATTGAGCAAAGCTGCCGGTGGGACAGTTGCTGCATGGCACGGTAGGAACTTCATATCGCTGGCGTAATTCCTTGCCCGTGGCAATCATCCAGTTTGCAAAGCGAAACATCGTCCGCTCGAAAAAGCGCGGGTGATAAATACGGGACTGAAATGCAATCTTTTCCAGGCGGATTTGCTCGGCATCCGTAAGGATTTGCTGGCGATGATATTCCGCCATGAACTCATTATTCCAATTGTTCATTCGTACTCCTTGCCGCGTATGTGGCTATTTCTGTCCTCAGGAATGACCCAATAAAAAGGCGTTGACGGCCTTCAATGTTTTCTCGATTCGATCTTTGTTGAGAATGTAAGCCTTGGCTCCGTTTGCTCTCCTTTCCTGTAAATATCCAGCCGCCGTCAATTGCGAAAGATAGCGTGACACGCTGGGCTGGCTTAGTTTGATCGCCTCCATAATTTCTTGGGACCGCATCTCCCCTTCTTCTGCAATCATTTGCAGGATCTGCAGTCGCGTATCGTCGGCGAGTGCTGAGATGCGCGAGACGATTTCGGCGCGATCCAGCTCCGGGACGCGGATATCCGATCCCTCAGGCAGGTGGGCGCCGAAGTAAATGTAAAAGGTATCTTCGATCACGGTCGCGCGCATATACGGACCAAAGTGGGCATTCGGGATAAAGATAAGCTCTTTGGCGTTTTGAAGTTGATCACCCCATTTTGATTCATGAACTTCTTTGCCTGTCACAAATTCGACTATATCCAGGCGGCTCATACCATGATAATCGACCTGATTAAATGCTCTGGCCGATTCCTCCAGCATCGGTCGCACCCGGTTCCACTCCGCTTGCAGGTAGTTCTTCCAGAACCAGCGCATGTGTCCGGTGACCAGTTGCTTCAAGGCGGCCGGGTCGATTACATACTGGTAGGCACGCGATTCCATCTCTTCGTCGGTCAGTTCGTCACCAAAGCGAGACCGCAGGAACTCTACATAGTTCTTCGCCGAAGACAGGACATCATCCCATGCTACCTCGCTGTTGATATTCTGTTGCAGACCTGCTGTCAGGCAAATCCCAGCGTAGGCACTCAGCAGGCGGTCGCGCAGCTCGGACGGGGGAGTGGCCTCAAGGTCTTCCAAATACGACTCGAACGAAACGTCGGTCCGGCGCGGCAGGACGGCATAATGCAAACCAATTACCACCAGCTTATGGCGAGCGCGCTCTTCGGGGGACATCTGAAGGCGCGTCTTGGTGATCCATTCATGAATGCCAGGCTCATCCTCGCCATGCGCAAGTAAGAACATACTTCCAAAAGCATTGAAGGCTGGCTCCAGTCTAACCAGCGAATTTTCTATTCTGATTTTTTCCAGGTTCATCGCAAAAGGCGACATTAGTTCCTCCGCTTATTGATTTATTCACAAAATTGAATAATTTGAATATTTTAATTGCTTATTACATTTTGTCAAGGGATTTATAAGAAAAATCCCCACCAATTTTTTGGTAGGGATTTGTATTCATTTCAGTTATTACTGGTTGGGAGTGCTTTGCACAGCCACTCCGGTCCATCCGAAGATCCATTGGTCGCTGCTGGCACCTGCGGATTCGTAGACAGGCTGTCCCTGTTCGTCCACGCCGTTCTGGCGGACTGTGGTGACCCACCAGACGAAGACATGACCCTGATTATCGTTAGGGCGCATCGAAGTGGGGACAATGTATTTTGTGTCTGTCACATAATCCACGATGCGCTTGGTCTGCCCGAGTGTGTTGGAAGCCGTCTTATCTTCTACGGTAACCTGATACGCCTCATCGTCGCGAAGGGTGCCGATAGAAGCCCACTGCAGCGTAACCACATCGTTTGCAAGAGTGAAGGAGGCACCACTGGCAGGAAGGAGCAGATTAGGAGCTGCGTAGGGCGGCGGCAAGGTCGCCGTGGGTGTCGGACCAGGTGTAGCGAACCGCTCACAAAGTGGAATGATCAAAGGCTGACCAAGGAATACCGCGTCGGTGGAGAGTCCGTTGTAGAACTTGATCGCATCCTGCGGCACGTTGTAGTTCAAGGCAATACTCGAAAGCGTATCGTTCGCCTGAACTGTGTAACTGATCTTTTCACATGCCTGGGCGGTCTGGGTCGCCACATTGGGAATATCGGTGGGCGGTGGTGCAGGGGTAGCGGTCGGATACGGGATTTTCAAAGTGGTCCCCACCGAGAGAATGCAGGAGGCCGGCAAGTTGTTCGCAACGACAATACTCTGAACAGAAACCTGGAAGAACGTCGCCAAACCAAGGCATGTGTCTCCGGCTTTGATGGTGTAATCGAGGGGCGGAACAGGAGTATCCGTAGGAAGAGCAGTCGGCTCCAACGTGTCGGACGGGATCGGCGTAATGGTGGGGGTTTCGGTCGCCGTTCCGGCAGCAGTTGGGGCGGTTAGCGTGGTACCGCTCACACCAGAACTGAGAACCAGATATACGATTAAAGCTCCGATGACCAAGACTGCCACAAATGCACCGAGAGCCATCGGCAGGCTGAGAGTGATCTCAGGCATGCGGCTGGCTCCCATTCCCGATTCAGCTTTTTTCGACTTCGTTGCGGCTTTGGCTGTCAGTTCGGTGCCACAGACTAAACAGCGTGTGGCATTTTCACTTAAACGCGTTCCACAGGTTGGACAAATTTGCGATTTTTGAGATGTAGGTTCTTGAAGCATACCGGCGAAGATTATACCATCGAACAAAACCGCCGATTTCGGGTAGCTATGCGCCGTTTAGGAACGGAGAGGACTCGTCAAGTTTGCCATTTTGGGCTGGATTCCGTGTTTTACTGCCTCAGTTGGTCTTTTGTCCAGAAAATACAAGTCCGGCCTTTGCCGCGTAGTCGCTATAGCCGCCGATCGTTTCCGCAACCGTGCCATCCTCCAGCGCAAAGATACGATGGACGGTTTGATCGAGAAAATAGCGGTCATGCGAGATGACGAGAACGGTGCCGTTGAAATCGTTCAAGGCGTTTTCGAGTACTTCGGCGGAGGCGATGTCGAGATTGTTGGTTGGCTCGTCGAGCAGCAGGAAATTGGCGCCCGATAAAACGAGCAGCGCCAATTGGAGCCGGCTGCGCTCGCCACCTGAAAGTGACCCGATGCGCTGAGTCGCTTGCTGGTACGTGAATAGATACCGCATCAGCAAGGAGACAGCGCGCGCCTCGCTCATGTTGCCGGCCAGCCGTACCGCGTCGAGGACCGTCTGGTTGAAGTCCAGCGTCTCGTGCTCTTGCGCGTAGTAACCAACTTTGACGCTCGGTCCGATTTTGACCTCGCCAGCGGTAGGTTGTTCGTGTCCCAGCACCAATCGGAGCAGGACAGATTTTCCCGCGCCGTTGGCGCCAATCAATCCCACGCGCTCTCCATGGCGAATGAGGAAATTGATGCGCTCCAACACATTGCGGTGCGAGAAGGTTTTCGTTACGCTCACAAACTCCAACACCTGATTTGACCCGCGCCAACCGTTCAATTCCAGATCCATCTTGCGGCGTTCCAGCACAGGACGATCGATCTTTTCGATCCGGGCGATGCGTGCTTCCATGGCGTGAACACGGGTCGCGAACTTGTCGTTGAAGATAACCCAGGTCTTATAGCGCTTCAGTGCCATTTCCAGCCGGCCTATCTCACGCTGTTGGATTTGATAGAGCTCTTCTTGGCGCGCTAATCGTTCTTCCTTATCAATAATGAACTCGGTGTAGTTTCCGAGGAATGTCGTGATTCGTCCATCTTCGATCTCGGCGATGTGAGTCACACAGGCATCAAGCAAGTAGCGGTCGTGTGAGATGATGACCACCGCGCCCGGATATTCTATAATCAGCTTTTCAAGGAATGCTTTTCCAGGCATATCGAGATGGTTATCGGGTTCATCGAGCAGTAACACGGATGGCCGCGCCAAAAGGAGCCGCGCCAACCCGATCAGCTTTTTCTGGCCGCCGCTCAAGGCGCTGACCGGCTTTTCAAAATCGGATTCGGGCAAGCCAAGCCCGCGCAGCAATTCACGAACCCGCGACTCATAATTCAATCCTCCCAACGTTTCGAATTCGTCTAAGAGCCTGTGCTGGGCATCTAATGTGCGTTCCAACACTTTGGGATTGTTGTACACTTCCGGGTCGCCAAGTTTTGACTCGATACGATGTAATTCCGCGTCGATTTCTAGCACGCGCAGATTTCCTTCTAATGCAAGCGAGATCGCAGTCCGCTGCGGATCGAACTCCGGATGTTGGGGAAGATAACCACAAGTCACGCCCTTGGCCTTAATCACTGTCCCGCCTTTTTCGGGCGCGTGTTCTCCAGTGATCAGCTTGAGCAGCGACGATTTTCCCGCGCCGTTAGGGCCAATCAGGCCGATCTTCTGATCGTGCTGGACCTCCCAATTCAGATCGCGGAAAATCGTGTGCGCGCCAAGGATCAGGGTGGCATTGGAAACGGTGATTGAGATCATAAATACTCCAATAGTACAACTTAAACAAAAGCGCCGCAGGTGAACCTGCGGCGCAGAACGACAGAACAAAACAATCTATCTTCGGGCAACAGGCGCGATTCCAGAGAGCTCCTCGTAGATAAATCCACGCAGACCCACGCACACAAAGCTGTTGCCATTTCGTTCGTAACGCATAGTGACAGCATTATAGCATAAACTTAAATCGGATTTATAATAGCGTGAAATTGGTAGGACTTTTCGATTTTTGCGGGTGATTTCGGACCTCAATCTAAGTACTGTAGCCTTGACTGTCAAATTGAATAAAGTAGATTTTGGATTATCTGACATTGGTTCTTCGTCGGCTTATTTAAGGACGCGGGAGTAGCGTATGGCACGCATTGAGAACACAATCTTTATCAGTTATCGTCGTAAGGATATATCCTGGGCATTGGCGGTATATCAATATTTGACCAGTCATAAATACAATGTATTCTTTGATTACACCAGTATTCCAAGTGGCGACTTTGAGCAAATCATTGTCAGCAATATTAAGGCACGTGCCCACTTTATTCTGATCCTGACTCCCACTGCCCTGGACCGGTGCAATGACCCCAATGACTGGCTTCGGCGCGAAATCGAAACTGCCATCGATGAACGACGTAACATCATACCGCTGTTCTTTGACGGCTTCAATTTTGGTTTACCAAATGTTGCTGAAAAGCTAACGGGGAAACTTGCAACGATTCAACGTTATAACGGTTTGGATATTCCATCCGGTTATTTCGTTGAGGCAATGGATAGGCTCAGGGAAAGATATTTGAATGTTCCGTTGAACGCTGTAATCCATCCGGTTTCAACAGAGGTGCGAAAAGTTGTCAAAGACGAACAAATCGCCGTAAATCAGGCGATTACACAAAAATGGGAGGATATCAAAGAATTACTCACGCCATCGGAAGAAAAAACCAGCACGGGTCGTTTGACTACTGGCGGAAGTAAACCCTTCAACCTCCGCCTGTATGGGATTGGTTTGGGAATTCTGCTTCTGGTAGTACTCGGAATCACCGGTATTAATGCATTAATCCAGAACAATAGAGATGGTATTACACCCACAGGAACGAGCCCACTTCCTACAAATACAGTTGGAGCTGAGGCGTCGATCACACCGTCTCTAAACACGGTTACCGTCCCGGCGAACACGCAAATTGCAACAGATACGGCAGAGCCAATCATCACCATCACGCCGACATTGGGTATTGGAAGCAGTAAGATTTCAGCAAAAGATGGCATGACTTTGGTGTATATTCCCGCTGGAGAATTTCATATGGGAATACAGGGTCAAGAGAGAGATGAAAAACCCGTACACACAGTGCTTCTTGATGCCTTTTGGATCGACCAGACTGAAGTCACCAACATCATGTATGCCAAATGTGTGACTCAAGGTAAATGCGACCCACCCAGCTCATTGAGCTCCTATTCCCATCAAAGTTATTACGGCACTTCAGAATTCAATGAATATCCAGTGATTTTTGTCTCTTGGTATGATGCCAGTGCCTACTGTGCATGGGCTGACCGGAGATTGCCGACAGAAGCCGAATGGGAAAAAGCAGCCAGAGGGGTAGATCAGAGAAATTATCCGTGGGGTGCCGGGATTGATTGTTCACGTGCGAATTATTATGACGGTTCAAGATATTGCATCGGTGACACCTCACAAGCAAAGAGTTACGAATCAGGGAAAAGCCCTTATGGTCTCTATGAGATGGCAGGCAATGTTTGGGAATGGGTTGCAGATTGGTATGGGCAATCTTATTATGGCAGTTCATTGCCATCTGTGTCCAATCCTTTAGGACCAGCGACTGGCACTCTTCGAGTGGCACGAGGTGGTTCATGGGCCGATACTGATTTCCTTGCTCGTGCTTCAAATCGCGGTTCTTTTGATCCATTGAGCAAGTCAAACAGCCGGGGTTTCCGTTGCGCTAGCTCAAAATAACGCTCTTCCGTAAACCTCTTCTCTCTGATACAATACTGTCCGCACGCCGAACGATTTTGACTTAGTAAAACCCTCGGCCTCCCCGTCGGGGGTTTTTGTGTGTATTGTGTCGGACTAGATGATAACTAATCATCAATGGCCCCAAAATCTGAGAGAAATTGAGTACTGAATGTTAACTGAACGAACTGATTTACGAAATATCGCCATCATCGCCCACGTAGACCATGGCAAAACCACCCTGGTTGACGGGCTTCTGCGCCAATCCCATACCTTCCGCGAGAACCAGCAGGTTGCCGAACGCGTGATGGACTCGAACGATCTTGAACGCGAGCGCGGCATCACCATTCTCGCCAAAAATACCGCCATCACCTTGACTGATCCGAACACAGGCAAGCCCGTCAAGATCAATATCGTCGATACCCCCGGTCACGCTGACTTCGGTGGGGAAGTGGAACGCGTCATGAACATGGTAGACGGTGTTCTCCTGTTGGTCGACGCGGCCGAAGGTCCCATGCCGCAGACCCGTTTCGTGCTCAAGAAAGCGCTCGAAATGGGGCACAAGGCGGTTGTGGTGATCAACAAAGTGGACCGCAGGGATGCTGAGCCCTCACGCGTCCTCAACGAGACCTTTGACCTGTTCATCGAGCTGGGTGCCAGCGAAGAGCAGGCGGATTTCCCCATCATTTACGCCCAGGCGACGGCTGGTCGTGCCGGTCTCACCCCCGATCTTGGCCCGGATCTGCAACCCATGTTTGATGTGATTCTCAATCACATCCCGGCACCAAAAGTGGATTTGGATGCACCGCTTCAACTGCTCGTCACGATGCTCGGCTACGATGACTATCGCGGTGTCACCGCCATCGGGCGTATCTTTGCCGGGCGCATCAAAGCCGGTCAACGTCTTGCTCGTCTCATGCGGGATGGGCGCAACCTGGTCGAATCAGCCAAATACCTGTATACCTTTCAGGGCTTGAATAAGATTGAGATCGAGGAAGCCAGCGCGGGCGATATTATCTCGCTCGCCGGCCTCGAGGGAATTGCGATCGGTGAAACCCTTGCCGACCCGAACAAGCCTATTGCTTTGCCAACAATTCGGGTGGAGGAACCAACGG
>DATHUN010000183.1:0-6150 GCA_035462205.1 Anaerolineales bacterium | reverse complement strand
TTTCTATAGTTTCTTTGAAAGGACATCTCCTATTCGTCAATTCTGTATCTCTCTGGTTCTGCTAAGTTTGCTGGCAGCCTGTTCACTGCCGGGTGCTACAGAAATGAAAAAGGGATGTCAACCTTCGAAGATTCAAAAATCTGACAATGGATTTACCGAGGTGCAGGCAGATATGAAGTCGGATGGCGAGATCTGGGCGCTACTCTTTTTTGAAACTGCACACGTTAATGAAGACGAGAAGATTGTTTGGCGGATCACAGGCGACGTCGACGAATTTCAGGCACAGGCGCAAAACGAAGAGGGAACGATCATTCAGCCAACTTGGTTAGAATATCATGGCGGTTCCAATTGGCAACGGCCGGGTCAGGAATGGGGAACCGGCTTTACCTTTCCGACAGCCGGCTGCTGGAGAATTACTGTGACTCGCGGCAAAACCACGGGAACAATTTCTCTGGACGTGTTAAGTCTATATCCATAGTGTATTGTCCAATGATTGGGAAATACCACTTTAGAGCCAGGAGGTGCTATGAACACAAGCAATGATCTTCATTCGACGGGTTGGGTGGCTTTGGCAACCGCTATCGCAACTCTTCTTGCCACCGTCTTGATTTTCCTGTTCTACACAGCCGGTGGACCGTTTGGGACTCTCAACGATATTTTCAACGGCGTTGCGGGCATCCTGAGTGGAGTTTTGGCATGGATGTTATCCTCTCAATTTCGCACAGGTTCTTCTATCCTACAGCGCGTCGCACTGATCGTTGCTGGGATCGGTGCCCTGGTTGTGGCGATCGGCTCGATATTGATTATCTTTGACATCACAGGCTGGGTGCTGGCGGGATGGTACACGGCCGTGGGCAACGCGCTCATCGGCGTTTGGCTGGTCGCTTTCAGTACGTCCATGCGATGGAGCAATTTGCTTCCTCGGAGTCTATCGACGTTTGGATCGATCGTAGGAGCGATCATGGCCGTAGGAATTATTGCTATTCCTGGAATCCTGATGGGGACTGATTCGACCGATTCCACGCCGGGCTACATGAACCTCGCCTATCTGGGATATATAGGAACATACTTTCTTTATCCTGCCTGGGCAATATGGTTGGGAAGAACACTTTTATCCCGTTAAAATAAAAGCGACGTAGTTCACACTTCCAGCGTGACAGTGAAACAGAGCATCACGTCACAGACGTGACCTACATTGGAGTTAGGAGAGGATAATGCCAGACCAGGTTGATTTATACAATAGCACGTATGGCAATTTTAAAGAGCAGGTATTGGCTGCCGTGCGACAGGAAACCTACGGGGAAGATATCGGTCAAAACAGCTGGATTACGAGCCATGAATATGACAGGTTCTATAGTTGGCTGGATCTCTCCCCCGGCGATCATGTGCTTGAGATTGCCAGCGGCTCCGGTGGACCGGCGCTATACCTTGCAAAGAAATTTGGCTGTCAGATCACAGGGCTGGATATCAATGAAGAGGGGATCAAAACTGCCAATCAGCATGCGCTGGATGCAGCGATCACAAACGCTACGTTTCAACGGGTGGATATAAATCTAGGATTGCCATTTGAAAATGAAATTTTCGATGCCGTCATGTGCATCGATTCCATGAATCACTTCCGTGACCGGCTTGGGTATTTGCGGGAATGGCAGCGTGTGTTGAAAACGGGCAAGCGCGCTTTGTTCACCGATCCGGTCGTGATAACGGGTCCCGTTTCGAACGAAGAATTGGCAGTACGGAGCAGCATTGGTTATTTTCTGTTTGTCCCGCTGGAGGTCACCAATCAACTGATCGAACAAGCAGGTTTCAAACTTGTACGTTGTGAAGATGTGACCGGCAATATTGAGCTGACATCCGGGCGCTGGCATGCTGCTCGTCAAAGACATAGCGTGGACTTGATCCAAATCGAAGGCGAGGAGCGATTTGAGGGATTGCAAAAATTCCTGTCGATGGTGCACCACTTGACAAGCGAACGGCGACTGTCGCGATTTGTATTTTTGGTAGAGAAATAAATTATCTAGATGTTGTTACTTAGTTCCCGGCGATCGTCGACTTCGGTACGAGAAAATGGATCGCCTCCGGCATAATCTCCACCTGGAGATAAGGCTTGGAAACATCCAATAGTTCAGGCTCTTCCATGTGGACTTCATCGACGTTATCTCCCATCCATTCTTTGCCAGCCATCGCTAGTCCATCCAAGTGGAGAGGGAATCCGCGCCAGGCGATCTCCAGCTTACGTCCCTTTTGGATGCTGACATCTGGCAGTGTTTCCAATGTCCCCGTCAACACAGACTTGATGAACTTCACATATTTCTCGCGCTCGTTGGCATGGATCAAGACCAGATCAAAAAGACCATCGTCTGGCTTTGCTTCCGGCGCCAACTGGTAGTGAAAACCCATCGTTGGGGTGTTCATCACTTCGAACAAAAGATAGCTGCCGGAGAAATCTTGTCCATCCACGTTCACGTGGAAAAATTTGGGTTGGTAGTCATTCAGCGTTTTCAGGAGCGTTTGAATGGCGCGACCAATGCTTTTGCCGTTTTCTGGATTGTATTTTTCGAGAATGTCTGCAAACACGCCAATTCCCATAGCTTCCAAAAAATAATTGGGACCCTTGGGGGTGGTGACACAGCCGACATCCAGAATTCGTTCCGCGGGATCCGCCAGACCGGCAATGATGTCCTGTGGATTCCCATTGATTGACAACGTCCGAGCGATGTTGTTGGCTGTCCCCAGAGGCAGCGGCACGATCGGAATGTTCCGCTTTAAGAGACGGGTCGCCACCGCGCGGATGGAGCCATCGCCTCCGGCAACAACTACGAAATCCTTGGCTTGCTGCAGCACTCCATCCAAGTCATCCTCGGATGAGGTAGGAGTATAAGTAGTATCATAGCCAGCCTGCTTTAATGCTTCGAGAATTACCTCCGGTGTAAACTTCGACGCCCTCCTGGCTTGTGGATTAAAAACCAACGTAGCATGCATCATAATTCCTTTTACATCCTTGGGTGTTTAGACATTTAGAGTGATGAAAGATCACGGCAGAGAAGTTGGTTACAAGACGGTAGTGTGCGAACGCGGTTACATCGCTCTCAGATATCCAAGGTGAATAACGCATTGGTCAGGAAGATGCGATGCAAAATCAACTCAAAAGTCTATTGACAACACGTTTTTTCTGAGTATTCTATTGATAGACGGATTATTCACCGCCTACATCTTGTTTTCTGCAATACGACAAAGGAATAATGCTATGGTTAAGAGGATCTTTCAATTTATTATTGTTGTTGTCCTTGTGGTTGCATCATTTGCCTCGGCGGGTGGCGCCTTAGCCTGGTCGAATTGTGCCAGCTACGTGACCGTCCAATGGGGGGATACGTTGAGCGGCATTGCGGCACAATGCGGAACGACGGTCGCCGCCATGCAAGCCGCCAATCCTGGTCTGGGCTGGTGGGTCTACGCGGGACAGGTGCTTTACGTCCCGAATGGATCCTCGTCCGGTCCGGGCAATATGCCGAGCTATGGGACTTACACCGTTCAATGGGGAGACACACTCGCGAAGATCGCCCACCGCACAGGGACGAGTGTCAGCTCGATCCTGGCCGTGAATCCGCAGATTTGGAATCCCAGCTTGATCTACGCCGGACAGGTCATCAATTTACCAGGTGGAACTACACCTTCTTATCCTCCCCCTCCGCCGCCGCCCGGACCTTGTAACTGTCCGCCTTCTCCAACAGGCTCTCTTTCCACGTTTAAGATTGCCTTTAAAGGTGGGATGTATATTCGTACCGAGCCCAATGGAACCATCATTTCTTCGGCGCTCAATAAAGAGACGGTGTATTACTTCCCAAGCTCGATCACGTACGACAAAAAGTGGAGAGTATGGGTGCAAGTGAAACTCTTCCCACCTGTGAAAGGATATAACACCGGTTGGCTGCTGGTAAAGGATCAGTTTGGCAAGTACTTTACGGATCCGCAAATCAGCCCACGAACAGATCCATAGGAAAGTTTTGCGTCATCCAAACTCGCTGAATTCTGCACGATGATGAAGCCGAGCCTCGATTTCTTTCGGGGCTCTTTTGTTGATGCATGACCGAGTAGATACGTCAGGATTGAGCGTATTTCTATAGGACTAAATATATATCGGCAAAAGATTCGCCAGCAAATCTCATGTACAATCGGTCCACTTACTGGAGAGCTATGAAACTTGAAGCGACGTATCCTACTAAAGAGCACGAAACTGCCGCTAACGCTTTTGTTGAATTCTTCTCGTCGAATTACACGATCGATGCCGTGTTACTGGTTAATTCCTGCGCGCGTGGAAAAGCCACTCGCGACAGCTGCCTAGATATCATCACACTCGCTAAGCCCGATCCATCGCGATCTCAATTCAACGAGTTGGAGGCAGGCTGGATCGAATTTGAGAGAACAAATCCGAATATCCGGACGCTATATAAGGTTGGAAAATATTCTGTGGTACATCCAGACTTTATTACGGGTGTCTTCCAGCCTCGCGAACAAGATGAAGCTGGAGGACCTGATGACTTCGAAGTGCAGGTTGGGAACTTCCTAGCGTACAGTGTGCCGCTATGGCAGGGCAGTGACTATTACTCGCTACTCAAACAACACTGGCTCCCCTACTACAATGAGGAGTTACGCCAGAAACGGTTGGAGCAGGTACGATGGTTTTGCCTCAACAACCTGCATCACATTCCCCTTTACATCGAACGCAAGTTGTATTTTCAGTCCTTTGATCGGCTCTACAATGCGTATCAAGAGTTTCTTCAAGCTTTGTTTATCAGTCGCCGGACGTATCCAATTGCGTACAACAAATGGATTCGGGAGCAGGTCGAGGAGATTTTAGGTCTGCCGGAGTTATACGCGCAATTGACCCATCTCCTGGAAATCCAGCACTTTGAAAGTAGCGAAATTGCAGACAAGGCAAAAGAAGTGGAAGATTTGCTCGAACGCTACTGTCGATGAATGTTCTAAGGAGACAATGAAACAGGTGTCTTCCGGCGTATAATTTCAAGTGGAGAGAGTCATGCCCGCGGAATTAACACCCGAAGAAGAATGGTACAAAATGCTGACCGAGGGCGAACCCGTCCCCCGCCGTCTATATCATCTTCATGGATTGCTGCCCTCCGATCCGCGTTGCAAATTATGCGGCTCGCCTTTCAAAGGCTGGGGTGGATTTCTCATGCACCTGATGGGTAGGGACCAATCCCGATATAACCCTCGTTTCTGTGAAAAATGTCAGGTATTTGAACACCCCGGCGGCGCAGAAGTCACACTGACCATGCTGTTTGCCGATATCCGTGGCTCGACCACGTTAGCGGAGCAAATGAGCAGTCGCGAGTTCAGCCGGTTGATCAATCGTTTTTATACGGAGGCCACTCATGTGTTGATTCAAACCGATGCAATGGTGGACCGCCTGATGGGAGATGAAGCGATCGGTCTTTATATTCCTGGCTTCGCAGGACCTGAGCATCCGCGCAAGGCAATCCAGGCGGCTCAGGAATTGCTCCAGCGCACCGGTCATCAAGATGCCAAGGGACCATGGCTTCCAGTGGGAATCGGAATCCATACCGGACCCGCCTTTGTCGGCGTGGTGGGAAATGAGGAAAGCACAGCAGATTTCACTGCCTTAGGAGATAACGTCAACATTACGGCGCGGCTGGCATCCCAGGCCGGTGCGGGCGAGATCCTCATCAGCGACGCCTCTTACGTCGCATCCAAGCTGGACTTGAAGGATTTGCAATACCGCCAATTGGACTTGAAGGGAAAAAGTGAGTCCATCGGCGTTCACGTTTTACACATCCATTAAAAGGAAAAAGTTATGCAAAGTGTTGTCGTTACCGGTGTCTCGACCGGGATTGGCTGGGGCATCACAAAGGTCTTGATCGAAAAGGGATTTCGCGTGTTCGGCAGTGTACGAAGAACGCAGGATGCAGACCGGCTCTCGAAGGAATTTGGCGCAAACTTTGTCCCCCTGCTTTTTGATGTGACCGATGAGCTTGCCGTTCAAGCGGCAGCCCAAAAAGTGCGCGAACAATTGAATGGTGAAACATTATTTGGCTTGGTCAACAATGCAGGCATTGCTGTGCCTGGACCGCTGATTCATTTATCTATCGAAGATTTTCGTACGCAGCTCGA
>DATHUN010000182.1:0-5497 GCA_035462205.1 Anaerolineales bacterium | reverse complement strand
CCTTTGTAGACTACGGACCCGAATACACATCGTTTTCGGATCAAGGGGTCGACGGTGGCTTCTTCCAGTCTGATCTTGCCTCCTCCTCGGAAAGAGGTGCTGCTCTGGTTATTCTCTACAGTAACCAATTAGAGGCTACACTTGCGAAAGTTGAAAAAGCAGGCGGTTCGATTGTCAAACCTATATATTCATTCCCTGGCGGTCGCCGATTTCACTTTATAGAACCCAGCGGAAACGAATTTGCTGTCTGGGGTGAATGAACAACTTGCTTTACTTCTTTTGACACACTGCTTCAGCGGAGTCTGGCCGCCGAACTCGCTGGTCAAGATGGTGATCCGTTCACATTCACCCACACAGGCTTGAAATGATAAAACCGTATTGTTAGATGACCTCAGGTACTACAGTGCGAGCGAGTCGAGCCTCCACCCCCGTACCCAACAATGTGTGCAGGCGGACTTGGTGGTGGGTCGTGCCAAAATTGAGGTGTCCAAGCGAAAGCATTTTTTCCGTTTCGTGGGTTGGTTCTCCCACCCACCGCAGCTAACGCAAGCCGTTAGCCAGCCAAAGACACAACTCGCCTGTCTCTTTAACGCTTCACTTCTTATATGCGACTAGTCGCCATACAATTGAACGAAGTCTTGTAGACTTCCACAGAAAAGGAAAATCCACGCAATTGGCGCTATTTGATCGGTAACTTAAGGCTCCCTTTTTAGTTTGCCAAGGGCTAATTATTGTAAACTACCGGAGGAGATAGCCATGAATACTAAAGGTAAACAAGTAAGCGCACCAGGCTTTGTCATCCTTCGTCAGATGCCAGATGGGCAATGGCAAATGCTCGGTGAAGTTGCGCGCAAACCCGGCTTGACCGCGCGAGCGGCCCGTTCGCAAGCAATTCTTGACGCCAGCAAAGGGAAAGCCAAAGCGGGTGAAGTTTACGCGGCTATCTTGAGAAGCGAATGGCGCCTCGCGATGGACTGGACTCCCCCGACAAAGCGATAATTGTTTCTGCGAGATAAGGCTGGGTTGCGTAAGATATGCAGGTTAGAGGCTCGTGGTAAGGCTGGCTAACATAGCGTCCCGGAAGACCACCGGGATAATGCACCCCGTTCTCGCTTCGCTTGCCGGGGCGAACGGCCCGATCCCCGCCAAAATGGCGTTGGCTCATCCCACCCAGCGGCCCCCTTCGGGGATGCTACGCGACCCTCATCACCCCCATCAGGGCGCTACGCGGGGGTGCTGGCGCGACGGGAACCCTAAAGGGCGCTTTGCGGACGCAAGCCGTTGGGCAGCGCGCGAGAAGTGATACATCCATGATTGAAGAACTTGTTTACCCAAGCAATAAGATGCCGCCTCACTTGAAATGTCAGGTCTTGTCGTTTCTTCGAATCATGTGGCCAAATGGTTTCGTGGATGAGAATAGATTGCGCGATTGGATCTCACACGAAGAAGACCATTCAATTTCTATGATGCTTGTTGAGAAAGGCGTTCTGATAAGCCATACAGAAGTCGTGTGGAAGTATCTCGACCATGCAGGTGAGAGTTATAAAGCATACGGTTTGTCAGGGGTATTCACCTATCCGGCTTTCCGTGGAAAGGGACATGGAAAACGAATTGTTGATAAAGGAACTTCCTATATTGAAGCCAGCGATGCTGACATTGGCATTTTTCATTGTGACATGAGTTTGAAACAGTTTTATGCGGGTTGTGGTTGGATTCCGATAGAGACGGCCGTTACGCTGGAAGGCCCGAAAGATAATCCGGTAATCGACGACGAAATGATGATGATGCGCTTCTTCACTGAGCATGGTAAGAACGGCAGACCAGCATTTGAAAACATTCCTCTCTATTTTGGAGAGTACACTTGGTAAGATCAAGCTGCCCAACACAGCGTGCACTTGACTGGCTGGTACGCGGCGCGTTTTCAAACGTTTTCTTGGCTCCAGCTGGTTCCGTTAAAATGGCGTTACCTCGTCCCACCCGCCGGTAACGCACACCGTTAGGCTGCGATAAAGAGATAGATATGAACAATCCGTTATCCTTTTCATCAGTAAAGATCGATCTATTTTCGAAAGCTGATATCCGCTTGAAACCAGCTTCTGGTTTTGTGGTGGAAGCGGGCAATCAATACTATCTCATTACAAACTGGCACGTCGTTTCAGGCGAACAGCAAGAGCCGAGTCTGAAACCCTATTTATTGAAAACTTCTGTTTATATTCATCGCGGAGCCGGAGACAAGCCTGCTAAACTCTCAATGGGTATGCGGAAGAGGATAACAGTTCCGTTGTATGATGACAACAATTCGCCACGATGGATTTACTTTCGAACGAATGATGAAAACCAACACTCCGTCGATATTGTCGCCCTGCCCATCCAACTAGATTTGACTTTGAGACTGTTTCGTGGAAGTATCCCAGGAATCACCATGGACAAGGGTTATTGGCAGGAGAATGCAGAGATTTGGACGAAAGTTTCTGCCATTCCGATTTCAGCAATTGATGTAGACGTAGAATATGGTCCTCCTGATATCGTTCATATTATTGGCTATCCAACTGGTTGGGAACCAGAAGGAAAGGAGAGAACCAGCTCGGCATTTTGGCGAACAAGCTTCATCGCGTCTGAAATCTATGAATCAGGAATGCGCCAGACCGATACTTTTTTTATTGATCCACGTGCCCCAGAAGGAATGACTGGCTCTCCCGTCATTGGCGTGAAGAACGATCGCATGAAATTACTTGGAGTTTATTCTGACCTTTCGACCGCAGAATTCGGTGGAAATGCCGGTTTGGTTTATGCTGCATGGTTAGTGAAGGAATTGATTCGAGCTTCTTGAGCATGGGCTAAACGCCGCCTAACACAGCCCCGCGAGCGGGATGCTGCGCGACGTCCCCGAAGACCACAGGGATAATGGACCCCGTTCTCGCTTCGCTCGCCGGGGCGAAGGAACGGCCCGATCCCCGGCAATCCCGGCACGGAAACAGCCGAGGCGTACGCCGGGACACGTGGTGGGACTGCCGTCCGTAGGGACGGCGTGCGCGTTTTCAGGCAGTTTGCGTGGCTTTGAGCTGGTTTCGGCAAAGCAGTGTTATCTCATCCCACCCACCAGCGGAGAACGCCAGCCGTTGGGCGCTAACATCATTGTCGGGTTTAGCTAATGAATAAAAAAGCTGTTATGTCCGTTGTCTTATTCCTGTTTTTGGCTGTTTCTTGCTCGCCTGAGAGACAAGTTATTCAATCATTGCAGCCTACTCCAACATTAGTACCGACTTTACCACCAACCTTAACTTTAACGCCGACCAGTATAGGAATATCCACGTCCACTGTGTTACCCACGCAGTCGGTTAGTATCCCGAAAGGTGCTTTGCTACTCTATACGTCAGGTCAAAGTATTCAGGTAATCCCCGCCATAGGCGGTGTTCCCATATCGGTTGTCGAAAATAATACACTTCACTAATACTTCTCCCCATCATGGTCACCCAGTGGAGATAGCATCACATTTGCTGAAGTCGGTTCTGGCATTTCTACCCGGATTAACATCATTCATAGTGATGGCAGCCAACTTATCCGGCTTAGGAACAACACGATGTATGATCCAGCTTGGTCGCCAGATGGTGAACACATTGCATACACATCGGATAACAAGTTGTATCTTTCAAGCGTGGATGGATCCGATTTACATCTTCTTGTTGATTCGATCAACAGTTTCTTCCCTGCATGGTCGCCGGATGGAAAACAACTTGCACTGTTGGGAGGATTGTCAGAAAATAGCATATATGGACCTTACAAACTTTATCTAATTAATAGTGATGGTACTGGTTATCACGCTATTACAGACGCGGTCGCCGGAATGAGTCGCCTTTCCTGGTCTCCAGATGGTAAAAAAATCGCATTTCGTTCTTACGAAGGCTGTGGTGATATCAATATAATTGATCTAGCATCTAGCATGATTTCGAATTTAACAAATAACTCTAAAGTTGTAAATCTTGATCCCGCGTGGTCACCAGATGGTAACTTTATAGCGTTCTCCAGAGCATCATTTCGTCCATGTAGCCAAGCGCGCGTACTTAGCTATCAAGGCGATAGCCTATACATCATCCAAGTTAATGGACAAGGTATAACTCAAATTGAAAATGCAAGGGGATTTCAGCCAGCATGGTGGCCAACAATGATTCTTAGACCAAATTGGGAATATGAAGTAACCAAAACTGGCAACAATCTGAATGTTCGTGAATCACCTTCTACTTCTGCAAAATCTCTTGTTAAACTACAAGAAGGAACCATAGTTAAGATTCTTGATGGTCCGGTAGATGGAGATGGGCTTCGATGGTGGCATATTGCTGCAAGTGACAACATAGTTGGATGGTGTGCATACATTGACGGTTGGTTTATGTTCCACGACTCTGGGACTACGAATCCATGATAGCACACGCCCCACACTGCCCCGCGAGCGGATGCTACGCGACCCTCATCACCCCATCAGGGCGCTTCGCGGACGCGAGCTGTTGGGCGGCAAAGCACAAGATGAGGGATCAAAGATAAGTATCCTTGAGTAAGGAGATGAAAATGGCACAGCCTGATTTGATCGGAATAGTCGTGCGCGACATGACAGCTTCACTGCGGTTCTATCGTTTGCTGGGGCTCGATATTCCCATGAACATGGACACCGAGCCGCATGTGGAAGTGGTTCTGCCTGGCGGGTTCCGTCTGGCTTGGGACAGCTTGGAGATGATCCAGAGTATTTATCCAGATTGGAAAGAACCCGTGGGACAAAGGATGACTCTTGCATTCAAGTGCGAAAACCCTTCGATGGTGGATGCTCTTTATGAACAAGTGGTGAAGAGTGGATACACTGGTCATAAGACTCCATGGGATGCTTTCTGGGGGCAGCGTTATGCAGTGGTAGTGGATCCGGATGGAAATCTGGTTGATTTGTTTGCAGGATTATCAAGCTGAGAGGGCAAAGATCTTTTGTTGATATGGATAGCACATGAGCAGCAGAGGTGTTTAAGGAGGTGGACGATGAAGGCGATAGTGGTGACGGACCAGGCCGCGGGAACGGCGGGGATGAAGCTGGTGGAGCGACCCGAGCCGCAGGCAGCGATAAACGACGTCGTCGTTCAGGTTTATGCTTCGGGATTCGTCCCGACTGAGTTGGCGTGGCCCTCGACCTGGACCGATCGCCTCGACCGTGACCGAACACCGTCAATCCCCGGGCACGAGCTGGCCGGAGTGGTCACCGCCCTCGGCTATGGCACCACGGGACTATCAGTCGGACAGCGGGTGTTCGGGCTTACGGACTGGCATCGCGACGGCACCCTGGCGGAGTGCGCGGCCGTCGAGGCGCGCAACCTCGCGCCGCTGCCGGGCGACGTCGACTTCACGGTGGGCGCGAGCCTGCCGATCTCGGGCCTGACTGCGTGGCAGGGTCTGTTCGACCATGGCCGCCTTCGGGCTGGGCGGAGCGTCCTTGCGCACGGTGCGGCCGGCGCGGTCGGATCGA
>DATHUN010000181.1:0-6119 GCA_035462205.1 Anaerolineales bacterium | reverse complement strand
AGTGTCCTCTACGGTTGGCTCCTCCACATAAATGGGAGCGAAACGACGTTCGAGGGCCGCATCTTTTTCAATATATTTATGGAATTCGTCCAAAGTCGTTGCGCCAATGGTTTGAAGCTCCCCGCGGGCGAGTGCTGGCTTGAGCATGTTGGACGCGTCCATGGCGCCTTGTGCCGCGCCTGCGCCGACCACGGTATGCAGCTCGTCGATCATCAGGATGATCTCGCCTTGCGCACGTTGCACTTCCTCGATCACTGCTTTGAGCCGTTCTTCAAACTCACCGCGGAAACGGGAGCCTGCGATCATAGAACCAAGGTCAAGCTGAACAACCTTTTTGCCGGAAAGAATTTCTGGCACGTCATTGTTGGCGATCTTCTGCGCGAGACCTTCTGCGATCGCGGTCTTACCCACACCGGCTTCCCCGATCAACACCGGGTTATTCTTGGTGCGGCGGGAGAGGATCTGGATCAAGCGCAAAATTTCATTATCGCGCCCGATCACGGGATCAAGCTTGCCTTCACGGGCAGCCTGCGTCAGGTCGCGCGAGTATTTCTCCAAGGTCCGGTAACGGGACTCGGCTTGCGGGTCGGTGACACGCTGTCCACCACGCAGATCCTGGATGGCAGCATAGACGCGGTCACGCGTCAGTCCGGCGGACTCCAAAATGCGAGCCGCGGGCGTATTCCGCTCGGTGAGGATGGCAAGGAAGATGTGCTCGGTGGAAATGTACTCGTCCTTGAGACGGTTGGCTTCCTCGTTGGCGAGGTCAATAATTCTCTTCACACGCGGGGTGATGAAGATCTGTCCCGCGCCGCCGCCGAAAATGTTGGCTTTCGGGCTGGCGCGCAGGGTGGCGTCCAGGCGCTCGGTCAGTGCTTCTGCGCTGACGCTCAGTTTTTCCAAAATTTGTGGAATTACTCCACCCGGCTGTTCAATGAGTGCCAGCAGGATGTGTTCTGTATCTATTTGATTGTGGCCGTAGCGCTGGATGATCTCCGCGGCGCGTTGAGCGGCCTCTTGTGCTCTCTCTGTAAATCTGTCAAATCGCATCATAGGAAATTTTTCCCTTTCAATACACAACCCCAAGGTCTTTACCCCCGTCGTTTTACTTCGGGGGTGCTTAAGACCCTTGGGGCCTTGTGACAGGGGCGATTATAACAAAACCGCAGCACTTGACCATCAATGAGGCGTAAGAAGAATATTAGATTTACGCTAATAGCTGTGGATTGTTCATGTTTTTATCTCTGGCTGTATCAATGGCGCGACTTGCTCCATAAAAAATTTGATCTGTTCCACTTCGTGCGCCAAGGGCCATAGATAAATCCGCTGCACACCAACTTGCTGATAGGCAGCAAGTTTCTCGGCACACTTCTGCGCAGAGCCAATCGGAAGGCGCTGCCGGAGATCATCCACAGGACGATTCAATGCGGGCGACAGTACTTCATTCAGCATCCGCTCGGCTTCATCGTCATCTTCGGTAATATAAAGCCACATGCTGGCAATTGCATTCGGAAACCCGGTTGGATCCTTGCCACTTTGGACAAGAAATTCATGGAGCTGTTCCCGGGCTTGTGTGAATAGTTCCGGCGTGGTGTTGTAGCCAGATGCCAGCCAGCCATCTGCCAGGCGCGCGACTCGTCGCAACCCCGCCTCGGAGCCCCAGCTTCCGACCCAGATCGGAGGACCGTATGTTTGCGCCGGATAGGGTTCAAGCCGAATCCCATCTGTGTTGTAAAACTTTCCTTGGAAGGATTTAGCCCCTTGATTCCAGAGGGCACGTAGGGCTTGGATGGCCTCATCGAAGCGTTTCCAACGTTCCTCAAACGGGATGCCGACCGCGGCGTAATCGCGCGCCGAGGAGCCGGGTCCCACACAGGCGATGAGGCGTCCACCCGAGAGACGGTCGATGGCGGCAAGAGATTTGGCAAGCGCAACGGAGCCGCGCACAACCGGCAACGACACAGTGGTCGCCAGGTCCATGTCACCTGAGTGGGAAAGGACCGCCGACAGCGCTGTCGGTCCATCCAGCCAAGGTTTGGCGTAGACCAGATGATCATTCGCCGCCAGACCGCGAAATCCCAACTGCCGGCCGGTCTCGACATACTCAATGAGATGGTTAAGCGTGTACGGGTTGGCGCCAAAATCCAAGAGTGGCAAGTGTAAGCCGTAATCCATAATGTTCCTGCCTTAGATCTTGAGCCTGCTGGCGAGCAGACCTTTCATATACTCATTCTGCTCCCACACATCGCCCACCGGCTGGTTCGTAAAAGGGGCGGTATGCATGTAAGCAGGCGGACCAAATTCAGGGGTGATGTACAGATTCTCTTTGGCGTCCTTCTTGTATTGATCGAGGATCTGCTGCCAGAGGCCGAGATGTCTTTCCACGGCATATTGCCATTCGGGCGCACGCGGATCGGGAATCTGCGGTCCTTCGGCGTAGCCCACCCGCGCATGGACGTAATCTGCGCGGGCGATGGCGAGATCAAGGTTCTCGCGCTGATCGTCCAGTCCAGATTCGTGGACCACCATCCAGTGCGAGAAGTCGGCGGTCAGGCGCAGATCGGGAACGGCTTCCAAATATTTACGCGTCTCGATGGCGGAGTATGTCGGTCGGCCGCGATGAGTTTCGACCAGAATCGGAATGCCGCTGCTCTGGCTCAGTTCTGTGACTCGCTGAAAGATCTGAACATTCTGCTCGAAGGGAAAAATATCGCGCCCCGTGTGGCTATTGATAAAAGCGACCTCACATTGGGCGGCGAACTCGAACTGCGACTCGAAGCTCTGGATATGATCCTGGTAAGACTGGCCCTGGGTTAGAATCTGCCCGATCAAGCGCAGCTCATAAGACCGGTGCAGGCGCGCAATCTCCGCCGGTGACTCTTTCAGGGAGCCCAGATAGATCTCGGTAGCATCAAAGCCACTTGCTTGTACACGTTGCAGGAAATCCTCGAGCGGATCGTCCCACATTTCCCATTTGGATTTACCAAAGATGAGCTTCACATCAGTCTCCAGTTTCTGGCTAATGAATACTTTCTTCCACTCGATCGAGCCAATCGTAGATTAATATGCTTACAATCCCTTCTTTCTCTTCCAACGGATGTCCTGCCCGGTCCAGGAAAACGTATGTGGCTCGGCGATATTTCTCCAATAGATTCCAGGCATCACGATAACGGACGATTGCATCTTGACGACCTGTAACGATCAAGGAAGGACCTGGAAAGGGCTCCGGGACGTTATCCACGTCAAATGAGAAAGCATACTTTTCTGATTGTTCCCTGATCGTGCTTAGAAATTCATAGTCTCCCATCTCCTGTTGTGGAATTTGAGGAAAGGTCCGTTGGTAATCGAGCCATTTACGACTATGAACTACGGACAATTCAAATAAATCTGCTTCTTCTGGAGTTAGGTCTGCTCGAACTCCCGGGTCCTCTACCAAAACCTTAAAGTAGGGTTCTGTTTCATGGCTTACCAGACGTGTGTTTAGCCCCCAACAGGCAAAACAATGATTGGTTTGCCTTCACCAAACACCTCATAATGGACCGTGATATTCTCGAGGACACAGTCCATGGATTATTTCTCCCATACTACTGATGCTGCCGATCCTGTAAGAAAGATACGGCTATGCTGAACCAAGGAAAAAGCTGATATCAGCATCGCTGGTTGATGGCCGGCTCACTCTTTATTAACTGTCAGTTCAGCCACCGGCTGGGCGAGGGGGACCCTGTGCGATCCGCTCCTGCATACGCGCGGATGCCTCGCTCGACCATTTGTCTTCCCATTTCCATCCAAAGCGCCACGGGTCGATTGCCTCAATCCACCAGGTTACGCCTGCTTCCCAATATGGCGCCACCATTTGTCCGGCTTCCATCGGATTGTCACCTGGGCTTGCGCCCGTATGGACAAAATCAAACGGAGCGTCGACGGGACGATGGGCATGAATAAAGTCGATGATGGTGCGCCACTCCTCCGCAGGAATACTACTTCCCGATCCGATCGGTATTGCACCGTCCCAACGAGCTGCCCGGCGCATGGGAGGCTTATTTGGCCACCAGCCAGCAACCCAAATAGGAATCCTGGGTTGTTGGACAGGGCGGGGCAGAAAGTGGACCTGCTGGATGGTGTAATGCGCGCCCTGATAACTAAAGGGCTCACCACTCCATAAACCTGCCAGGATTTCAAGCGATTCATCCAACCGTTTGGCCCTGTCTTTGGAATCCGTCTCCTCGCCGAAGAAGCCAATATCCCACTGCACAGGATCGCCCAATCCCACTCCCACGATAAACCGGCCATTGGAAGCGTGGTCAAGGGCAACCGTTTCACGAGCTACCTTCCACGGACGGCGACGCGCGAGCGGTGTGATCATCGTGCCGAAACGGATGCGCGTGGTCTGGAGGGCCACGGCTGTCAATCCAACCCAGGGATCCGTAATGGGATGGAAGGTTGGATCGAACATCATATGATCCCAGATAAAAAAGCCATCCCAGCCGGCATCTTCGGCTTGCTTTGCGAGTTCAGCCAGAGCCCTGGGATTGGCGAAGTCGCCAAAGGGGGGAACGCTCATGCCAAATTTCAAATGAGTTCTCCTAATCATTGTCGGCTGGACAACGACTGATATTCACATAATAGCGGGAAGATTCTTCCCAGCGTGCTTCGCGGCGATGTTCTTTACGGGGTGCACGCTTTGTTGGCGATTTCACTTCTTTTTCGAAAATAGCAAAGTATGACCACCATCACCTTCTGGAATAAAGCGATCCCAAAGTACGACAAATCCAGAGGCTTCCAGCCATTGGATGTAGGTTGCACGATCGACTTGACTCCAGTACATATCTCCGCCTTCTACGCCAAGCCAATTCGATTCTTTGCCAGTCCATGCCGTGTGACCGGCGGCAAGCAATAAGTAACCATCCGGTTTCAACCAGCTACACATCTTGACTAAAAGTTCCTGCTGCTCTTCCACTGGGACATGGATAATAGCATAGAGGCAGGTGATTGCGTCGAATCGTTCAGAAGGGAACTCCAGCGCGCACATGTCTCCGCAAATAAAGGTTGCGTTTGGGACCAATTCTTTTGCACGCTCAATTTGCACGGAAGATAGGTCAACGCCGGTGACTCTAAATTTTTGGGCAAGTAGATCGGTAGCAGGCACGCCGCAACCACAGCCAAGGTCAAGAACAGAATCCCCTGCCATTAAATGTTCCGATAATTCATCAACCCAGCTTTTATATTGCTGGTAAGTTTTGCTGCCCTGATCAGGATCATCTTCCCGGTAGGCGTAAGAAACTTTATCGTAGCCTTGCTGTACTATGTCTTTTGGATTTTTCATGTTTATCGAGTGCAAATCGCTAACGGCTGGCGTCAACACTGGTGCGGGGTGTTGGATGGGAGCATAGATTCGCCATCGAAACGGGGAAGAGACCGAAGCCAGCTAAATGCTTCAAAAACGCGGCGCGTACTCACCATCAACTGCACCCTTTGTTGGCTGGCTTTTTAAGCTTTACACATTACTGGTTTCTCGGTGCTCTTTGTAAAACTTCTGTTACCAACGATTCAAACTCTGATCTTTCAGTTTTGCTTGAATATAAACTTCACGATGTAACTCGGCGGGCAAACATATAGGAACTTGCTTTTCAAGTTCTGATGCGTGCGGAGCGTCTCTTCGGTGTCCATAAAAGGGATGAAGACAACCTTCCCATCACAAAATTGCTTAGAAGCACACCACTCCATTTTGTGACATTCTTCTAACTTGTACCAGCTCAATTGTACAGCAAGGTTCGGGATCGGTTTAGTGCCGATCCCGAACCTTGGATTACAGCCTGATGATCGTCAGGCTTTGCAGGCGAACGAGCTACCTTTGGTGACACTGGTAGCGCTGTTGCGCACGTCCGTATCAACCGTCTCGAAAGCGCTCAGTACAGTCGAGCTGCTAGACAGGCGTAGGTGTGTTGGTTGGAGTGTTCGTTGGTGTTACTGGCGTACTCGTTGGAGTGTCAGTCGGCGTGTTGGTCGGTGTCACCGGTGTATTCGTCGGTGTGTCGGTCGGTGTGTTCGTTGGTGTCACTGGCGTACTTGTTGGGGTGTCAGTCGGTGTGTTGGTTGGTATCACCGCTGTATTGGTCGGT
>DATHUN010000180.1:0-2636 GCA_035462205.1 Anaerolineales bacterium | reverse complement strand
GTTACATCAATTTTTATCGCTTGTTGTGAGGCGAACGGTCATACGCTTTAGGGTTGGTGCGGTACGAGTACTCGGGCAAATAAAAGCTGTGTGGTAATTCATTCGATTTGCCACCTATACTACCCTCCAACTGAATCTTGTTGGGGTACTAAATTTCCGGGAGTCCGGATCCTCCTTAAAATTGGGAACAGCTGCAATGGAGGCTGAACAATGACACAAAACCCACCACGAATCATTCCCATTTTCAGTTCCCGCGGCGAAGTCGCTGCATTTCTGGTTTTTCCGCACCTGTTTAACCGCAGCGGGGAATGGATCGGCTGGGTGACGCCCCAGCGCGAAGTGTATTCTGTCCTCGGTAATTATGTTGGATTTTTGACGAGCGATCCGCGCATTGTCCGCAAACGAGGGGACGATACGATCAAGCCGCGCCTGAAAGCCCCACCCCATCCCCGCCGGATCGTGACGCCGGCAATGACGCGGCTCGCGCCCCTGATGAGTGAGCTGACCCACAGCCTTGTGGACGTGCTGGTCGAAGAACCAGAGCGATTACACACCGCAGATTCCGGCGAACTACGAGACGACCTGGATTAGGTCGGAACCATTGTTCCTTCCTGAACTTCATATTTGACATGGTAAACTCATGGCACAAAGACCAACGGCTATGACAACCACAGGCATTTCCAAACCTAAACGGGTATCGCGTATTACGATCTCCCAATTAATGCACCCCGAACATGCCAACCTGCTTGGCAATGTCCATGGCGGCTGGGTAATGAAACTGGTCGATGAAGCCGGCGCGCTGGTTTGTATGCGTCATGCCCAACGCAAGGTTGTGACCGTGGCAATCGACTCGATGGTGTTCCGCCAACCCATCCGCCTCGGGGATCTGGTGATCATCAATGCTGAGGTCAGTTATGTCGGTCGCACTTCCATGGAAGCCGAAGTACACGTCATCGCCGAGAACCCCATTACCGGCGAGCAAACACATACCAACACTGCCTATCTTGTTTACGTTGCGTTGGATGATGAAGGAAGACCGACAACCGTGCCTGGCTTAATGGCGGAGACGGAAGAAGAGAAACGTCAAATGCAAGAAGCGGCAGAGCGCCAAAAAAGAAGGAAGAATAAGTAAGGAATCTGTCGCCCGGATAGCGTACCCCTCAGGTAGCGCAACGAATGAAGACGAAGCGCATCAAAAAAGTAGTTTACTGCGCCGCGGCCGGCGACTCGAGCAAATCGATTATGACTGAACCCGACCTGATCCAAACCGAACCCAAGGACCAACCCGTCAATCCCTTCCGCAATTTACGCGAGCTGGTGGATTACGTCGCGGGAAAATCCCTGCCGCCGCTGACCGCAGAGGAAGGACGTGTGACCGAAGCCTTACCGTTTCCGTTCCTGGGAATCGTCGGGCAGCAGGAGATGAAACTGGCTTTGTTGCTGGGGCTGATTAATCCCAATATCGGTGGTATTTTGCTGATTGGTCCGCGCGGCACCGCCAAGACCACAGCCGTTCGGAGTTTGCTGGATTTGTTGCCGCAAGTTCAGCGCAGCACCTGCTTCTATGGTTGCCTCCCCGAAGATATCGAAGTCAGCGGAATTGATGCGGTCTGCCCCGATTGTGCCAAAAAATATGGCGAAGGTAAGCCGCTGACCGCGCCTGATAAGGTCCGCTTGATCGAGTTGCCGCTCAACGCCCGACTCGATGACGTAGTCGGCAGCATCGACGAGCGTGCCGCGATCCACGAGCGCATGCGCATCCGCCGCGGGATTTTGGCGCAGGCAGATCGAAATCTCCTATACATTGACGAGATTAACTTGCTCGGCGATGACATTGTCGATTCGATTCTTGACGCGGCAGCACAAGGATCCTACACAGTGCGGCGTGGTCCTGTCGTGGCAAGTTATCGCTCGCGCTTTGTATTGATCGGCTCGATGAATCCCGAGGAAGGACGCCTCCGCCCACAGATTTTGGATCGCTTTGGCTTGCGCGTCATTGTGCGCGGACTCGAGAACGCCGAGGAACGTTTGGAGGCGTATCGAAGAGTGCAAGCCTATCTCGCAAATCCACGTGAGATGATCGGGCAGTTTGCACCCGAGATGGAAGCAGCCGCATCCGAGATTCGCAATGCCCGTGAACGTGTTCGCAAAGTTGTCATTCCGGACCGCATCGCGAATCCCGCCATTCATCTCGTGCAGCAAATGGGAATCGATTCGCTCCGCGCCGAAATCACCTGGTTTGAATCGGCACGCGCTTACGCGGCAGCCGATAGCCGTGATGAAGTCACTCGAGATGATTTGAAAGCTGTGGCTCCGATGGCGTTGCGCTTGCGACGCTCGCAATTCATGAACGAATATTTTAAGGGCCAGATCAGCGAGGAAAAGGAATTATCCACGCTGTTAACCAGCTTTGACAAGAAATCAGCTGCCAATAAGAGACCGACGAAGAAAAAATGAGTGAACAGCTAATCCACAATCCAGCGTATCGCATTGAGACCGAACGACTGGTCGTACGCTGTTACCAACCTGGCGATGTAGAGTTGCTGGCCAACTCGGTCGCCCAAAGCGTTGATCACCTCAAACCCTGGATGCCGTGGGCGCATGCCGAACCGGAAGCGTTCGAAGTCAAAGTAGAT
>DATHUN010000179.1:0-3205 GCA_035462205.1 Anaerolineales bacterium | reverse complement strand
AATTAACAGCTTGCTCCGGTTCCCGTGCCTTATTTTTCTCGGTTCTCGTGCTTAAGAAATTTATCCACCCTTTTGGCAAATCGATAGAGCGGCGGACCCAGTAGAACAATGCCCACAATCAGTAAACACAACAGCTCGTTTTGTCCAATCCCGATCATTGGTTCACATGCGAGTGTGCCAAGGAAAAGCGCTAGGAAAGCATATAGAAATCTTTTATTCAGTCCAATCATGTTATTTCAACATGGGCATCTTGATACCATGACGCCTTGCCGCTTCGATAGCAATCTCATATCCCGCGTCAGCGTGGCGGACAACACCCATACCGGGATCCGTGGTCAGCACACGGGTGAGACGGGCAGCCGCTTCCGGCGTTCCGTCGGCGACGATGACCTGTCCAGCGTGCTGTGAGTATCACATCCCGACACCGCCGCCGTGATGGAAGGAGACCCAGGTCGCTCCGCCAACCGCGTTGATCAAAGCGTTCAGAATTGCCCAATCCGAAATTGCGTCGGATCCGTCCTTCATCGATTCGGTTTCGCGGTTTGGCGACGCAACAGAACCCGAATCCAAATGATCACGCCCGATCACAATTGGTGCTTTGACTTTCCCGCTGGCGACAAGCTCATTGAATTTCAAACCTGCTTTAACCCGCTCTCCATATCCGAGCCAGCAAATGCGCGCCGGCAGTCCTTGAAACGGAACTTTTTCGCGCGCCATTTTCAGCCAGCGTTTGAGATGATCGTCTTCGGGAAACAATTCCATGATGGCTTTATCGGTTGCGTAAATATCCTGCGCGTCACCCGAGAGCGCCACCCAGCGGAAGGGGCCCTTGCCTTCGCAGAATAGCGGGCGGATATAGGCCGGTACGAAGCCAGGGAATTCGAACGCATCATTCACCCCATTATTGTATGCCTGCTGTCGAATATTATTTCCATAATCGAACACTTCCGCACCGGCGCGCTGGAATGCAAGCATGGCGCGCACGTGCTGTGACATCGAAGTCATGGCCATCCTTTTATATTTTTCGGGATTGGATGTTCGCAGCTCATTCGCAGCTGTCACGGAGAGTCCCGAGGGGATATAAAACAACGCCTCATGCGCGGACGTTTGATCGGTCACCACATCCGGGATCACACCGCGCTCCGAAAGCTCGTGATACACATCTGCGGCGTTGCCAATCAATCCGATCGATTTGGGGATTTGTTTGTCTTTGAATTCCTGCACAAGCGTCATTGCCTCTTCAAGATTATCCACCACCATATCCACATAGCCGATGGCACGGCGGCGTTCCGCGCGCTCTGGATCGACTTCCACAATTAATCCCACACCTTCGTTCATCGTGATCGACAGGGGTTGTGCACCGCCCATCCCACCGAGACCGGCAGTTAAAACAAACTTGCCCTTCAATGATCCCCAGCCCTTGAGCTTTGCCAACGCGCCAAAGGTCTCATAGGTGCCCTGCAGGATCCCCTGGGTGCCGATATAGATCCAGGAACCGGCCGTCATCTGGCCGTACATGATCAGTCCCTTTTTGGCGAGCTCATCGAAATGTTCCCAGGTTGCCCAGTGTGGGACCAGATTCGAATTGGCAATTAAAACTTTTGGTGCATCTTTATGGGATTTGAAAACCGCAACAGGTTTCCCCGATTGTACAAGCAGCGTCTCATCCTCTTCGAGATTCTTAAGCGATTCCAAGATGGCGTCGAATGCCTCCCAGGACCGCGCCGCCTTTCCCCGTCCCCCATAGACAACAAGCTCCTCCGGTTTCTCTGCCACTTCCGGGTCGAGATTGTTTTGGATCATGCGATATGCGGCTTCACTGAGCCAGTTCTTACAGGTAAGTTGCGTCCCGCGCGGCGCGCGGACAACGCGAGGATTAGTCATCGAAAACCTCCATGACAGGGTTGCGTTAGTATCTTCTGTTTGATTATACGTCACCTGATTTGAAGGAAAAAAGTATTGCCTCGCTGCGCGAATGTTCAATTTACGATATATATGGAATCAAAAACTCCTCACGACAATTTCCGTGAGGGAGTTTTTCCTGTAGAGAGTTAAAGTTCGATTATGGATTGAGTAACGTCAGGCTGTTTACCACCTCGTCAAAATCGGGGAGTACGGTGTCTTTGAAGTCGTTGTTTGTGTAGAAATCCAAAACGAGTGTTCCGGTTGGCAAGCTGAAGAATACAGCTTTATGGAATATTTTATTGGATTGATCCTTGGTCCAGGTCTGTTCGATGGCAAGAACTCGAGTCCCATTCGCTGTCTTCGGATATCCCATCGACGTGAGCCGGTAATTCTTGAACGGACTTTTTTGATTCCCCTCTACCTTTGCCCATTGCTCCAGGGTGCGTGTATCGCCGGGTTGAAAGACGATGCTGAGGTCGGAGATGACTCCATTGACGATATGACCCTCGCGGATATCAAACGCATCCAGGCGGAAATTATCCACTTCGGCATCCTGAATCTGTGTCAGGCGTTCGTTCAATGCCGGGTTCGCCAGAACGACCTTCGCTGTGAAGGCATCGTAATATTCCTGTTCGTTCACGCGGAACGGCATCCAGCCGGCCGGGATCGTCACCTGGACACCAGCCTTATGATCGATGAAGAGAGCGGTCTGATCTTCTCGGAAGATCAGGGATGTACCATTCAATGAAATTTTGGGCGTCGGGGAAGGAGTCACCGAAGGGACGACGGAGGGAGTAGGGGTAAACCCATTGGCCGTCTCTGTTTGCTGTGCTAATGCCCGCGCGGTACTCGCCAGTGACGTTTCGATAGCGGGCGGATTCGTTACAGGCGCAGCTCGTTTCCCACATCCGACCAACACAAAGAGAAGAAGGATCGCGATAAAGCTCTGGCTGAAATGCTTCTGGTTCATGTGTGCCTCCGTGATGAAAACCCTTCCCCGTCATTATAGCCCCGCGAGATGTGTTGTTTACATGCCAAATTGGTTGCGATACGAAATTACCTTTTGCAGCGCGCTTGCTGCCCATGTTGCTGCCTTTTGAACCGTTTTCTCAGGGTCCTGCCTCAGCTGGTGGAGAGGCTCGAGTGCTTGCTGCTCTCCATACCATGGCAAGGATAAGGCAGACGCTATCCGCTGCACACTCGATTCGGATTTTAGAAATGTGATCAAACGTGTGAGGCGTTCCTGCTTTGCATCTCGCGCATCAGCAAACATGACGCCGAATTTCCAGGCTGTCGATTC
>DATHUN010000178.1:0-2251 GCA_035462205.1 Anaerolineales bacterium | reverse complement strand
ATAGGGTCCCCTTAATGAATGAGATTTCGCGTTCTTATTACTAAACGTACCGGGATGGAAAATGATACAAATGATCGGCGGACAAGGCAATTAGGGATTGCCCCGTGACGGACGATGTGGAAAACCTGCTGCCCCGCTACCTGCTTGAACCCGCTGATTTCTTGTACTATAATAAAAAGATGGTCAGCGGATTTCCTTTTAATGACGAGTGGCAGAGCCGTTCCCATGTTCGTGCGCTTTTCGGAGCGGCGCGCTGGAACCAGTACGTTTCCAACTGGTCTGTTACCCTGGCTGCCTTGCGTCACCTGTGGAAAATGGGGAAAGTGTCGGAATTGAAAAGCCCGTATTATGACTTGGTCGACAGATCCAAAAATAATAGACTGTAAGCCCAGAAAGTGCCGGAATCGGAACGTCCTTCGACGCTTCCGTCTCCAACTGTATACCTGCAATCGATGATTTTTGGCGTGATCGCTTCTTTTATTTAACGTCACTCGTGCTCGGACAACCTGAAAAGGAGACTGCTATGAATCGAGCTGCCGTGTCTGTTTTCGCATGGGGCATCTATTTGATGGGTGCCGGCCTCGGATTTTTGATCCTGCCGAATATCGTGCTGTCGCTGTTCCGATTCCCAACGACCACCGAAAATTGGATTCGTATTGTCGGCCTTTTGGTCATGATCTTGGCTATCTATTTCATTTACTGCGCCCAGAATAATGACCTCATATTCATCAGGATTAGTGTGTTCGGCCGGGTCGTCTTCGCGCTGGGCAGCCTGGTGCTCGTGCTGCTCAAGCTGATCGAACCGCCGCTCCTGCTGATCGCCGCCCTGGATACGGTCGGAGCGATCTGGACCTGGCGATCGCTTCGCTCCATGACCGAGGCGAAGGGAGTGGTTGCGCGCGCCTAGCCCGAGACTTCCCTTATCTGTTAACGAAAAAAGTTGCCAATGTCATCACGCCATTGGCAACTTTCTGCTATACAGGCGGTCTTGATCTTCTGTCAGCAAACTCGATTTTCCAGCAGCAAGTCGAGTTGGGCGCGGTCCACGGGATAGCCGTTTACCATTTCGAATTTAGCGCCCGGGCGACCGTGGCCGATGATCCCAAACGGTCCTTGAAAGTTCCACATGGCATAGCCCCAGCCAAATTCCTTATACACACTGAGAATGTCCCTTAGCCAGCGCGTTGCCATATCATTCGGCGTGCGATTGAAACAACCGAATTCCCCGATGTGAATGCGTGCCCCGCGCTGTTCGAGGCGCCGCCACTGCCAGTATGAATTTCGCAGCGACGAGCGAGTCCAGAAGCGACCCTGCCACAGAAGGTAAGGATATTTTGGCCTGGGCGCCAGCGTATGACCCGCCCACCAGGTTGCCTGATGGTGGGTGAGGGGCATCGGTTGGTAGCCACGCCCGCTGTGAATCACATCCAGGTCGGCGAGCTCCGGCATGGCGAGAGATCCGCCCGCCAGCCCATCGATGATAATTTCACGACACGGGTCAATGGCGCGGATGGCGGCGACCGTGCGACGGATCAACGCGGCATGATTCTTACGGGTCAGACCGAATTCTCCGGGGCGCGGCGGTTCATTGACGAGATCAAAACTGAGGAAGTCACTCGGGATGTGCTGGTAGCGACAAGCGAAGGTTTCCCACAAGAATACGAAGGCATTCTGCGCGACTTCATCCCGCCAAAGATTATGCTGCTCCAAGTCATTCCAATTCGTACAGAAGCCTGGGGCGCGATGGATGTTCAAGCACAGCTGAATGCCGCGTGAGCGGCAGGCCTGGATGTAGCTATCTATGTAGCAAAAGATACCTTCCTGCGGTTGAAAGTAGTTGAAGGCATGCGTCCAGAATCGATAATCCAGGGGAATGCGAACAAAGTTAAACCCGAACTCCGCTAAAAAGTCCAGGGCTTTTTCATCAGCGGGTTCGGGTTGTCGATCGGGGTTCCACGAGCACATCCATTGGAAGTTGAAGCCGTAATGTTTTCTGCGATGCAATTTGGGTACCGTCTATCTTTTATTCCGTTGGGGAAATCAATGACTTTGCGAGCGCAACCGCCCGGCTCGCGTCCGCGGCGTAGCCGTCGGCGCCGATATGGCGAGCGTAATCCTCTGTGATGGGAGCGCCCCCTACGATCACTTTGACCTTGGGGCGTTTGCCGGCAGCATCCAGGGCGTCCAGTGTATTTTTCATGCTGCCCATTGTGGTGGTCAGCAGTGCGGAAAGTCCAATCACGTCCACTTC
>DATHUN010000177.1:0-4018 GCA_035462205.1 Anaerolineales bacterium | reverse complement strand
TGCATGGTCTTCAGGTCCCCGCCTGGCTGATCGCTGGCGGCAGTGACGTGACCAGCATCGCCGTGCTAGCCCTGCTCGAGTATGACAGCGCGACGAATGGGCAGGATGCTTCTACTCGTGATGTACTGACGAAATTGAGCGAGGGTCTTGCTGCTTATCAGGCGGGTGATGATCGTAATTATCCATTTGGATGGCACCCCGATAGCACCACATCACCCTTCACCTGGCATGCTTGGGGAAGCACCCAGGCCTTTGCTTTAACCCGCGCCGGTCAGCAACTGTCCCGGCCCGAATGGATCGCCTCGGCACAGCGCGAGGCGGATACCTATTACGCACGGCTCCTGGCTGGACAGATGGTCGGCGAGTGGGGTGTGCTTCCCTATGAATTTCCACAAATTGCTTATGGCACGAATAGTATCGTTCAGGCACTTGTAGCCTTACACCAAGCAACGGGCGACGATACTTACGGCAAACTGGCCGGACTTGCCGTAGGCTGGTTCTATGGCAATAACGCGGCGGGCTTCGCCATGTACGATCCGGCTACTGGACGCGGTTACGACGGACTTCTCGGTCCAAGCAGTTTTCGGGTGAACCAGAATGCAGGAGCCGAGTCAACAATTGAGGCGTTGATGGCTTTACAGGCTGTCAACATGGATCCGGTTGCCAGCCTGTATCTTCATTATCAGGCGGATGCATCGAATAGCTGGCAGGTCCTGGAAGCGGAAAATGCCCGCCAGATTCGCGGCGATCCTCTCAAGTCGTATCGTTCTGCCCAGGGCACCGGCGAAGCACGCTGGAGTAACGGTCACTATATCCTGCTAAGCTCCGCAGATAGTTTCACCCAGGAATTCACCGTACCCACGGCTGGCTCGTATTACTTGTATGTTGCTTACCTACGTCAAGGTCTACCTCATGAAGGACTCACGATCGAGGCAGCAAACGCTGTCACCCCTCCAGCGATAGACGGCGACCTAGGCGAGTGGACGGCCGCCCAGCCCATTTCAGCTACAGGTATCGCCAATATTCTCAGAGGAGTAGCCGGTTGGGGTGGGCCGGAGAAAGATGCCTTTATTGGTTACGTGATGTGGGATAACCAAAACCTCTATGTAGCTGCCAAAGTGCTCTCTTCCACGCATCGCCAGACCGAGATTGGGCCGTCGGTCTGGAAGGGAGACACTCTGTGGGTTTATCTGGATACACGGCGAGATCGCAGCACTGTGGACGATAAGCTGACCCTCGCTCAAACACCCCAAGGTCCTCAGGTCTGGAACTGGAAGGTCAACAATTACCTGCCTGGGGCACAGTTAGCCTGGAAGCAGGGAGAAGGCTTTTACATATATGAGGCTGCGTTACCCTGGAAATCACTCGGCCTCGATCAGGTGGAGCAGAATCAGGAGATGGGCCTGGAATTAGGTCGCGGTTGCTGCGGCAGTGGCTTTCAAGACATATCTGGTACCGATCCTGATACGGCTGCTAATTTGGTGAAGATGGTTCTGGTGGATAAAGTCTTGGCGGGCGCCGATGAGGTGGAGGCTGCTGGCGCCGGTGCAGACGCTGTGGCGATGCGCTGGAGCTTGGACGGCGGTAGTTCCCGAAAACAATCTCAGGCGGGTGCACCCGATCGCGACTATCTCTGGCTGGAGCGAATGAGCTCGATCCCACTCGACCTTGCTGCAGGCGCGCATACTCTCACACTCGAATACGCCGGAGAGGATCCGACCCGATCCGCTGCCCTGGATGGTTTCTTGTTGACACCGGCGAAGCTGACCAAACGTTTCACTGGCCCGGATGGCGCTGTTGTCCTTACTTACGATATCGAGCTCGGCAAATTGAGCATCGAGGAGCAATGACCATCATGCACTTGCACCTTACCATGAAAGGAGGTGATCCGATCCACAAGTAACGTCATACGCTGTTATAGATGTATTCAATTGATCGAACAGAAATAGGAGAGAGAAAATGTCTAAGATTAGCAAGATATTGAGTCTGCTTATGTTAGCTGCCCTGCTTTTGTCAGCCTGCGGACCAAAGGCAACGCAGGCGCCCGCTGCGACGGAAGCGCCTGCGGTTACGGAAGCACCCGCAGCAACCCAAGCCCCCGGCGCGACCGAAGCCGCGACACAGGCTGCAACCGGGGCACCGACCACGGCTCCGTCCGGCGAAAAGGTGACGATCACTCTTGCCACCTGGGCCGGAGCGGACGAGGCGAAGGAGCTACAAGGTGTCATCGACAAGGTCAATGCCGAGGCGACGGATTTCCAGATTGTTCACCAGGCGATCCCGTCGGACTATTACACCAAAGTACAAACTATGATCGCTGGCAACACGCCGCCTGACTTAATGTGGTTATCCCAGGAGTTTGTGGCTAACTATGCTGACAACGGCGCGATCATGGATATCACCGACCAGGTTGCCGGTTTGAGCGATATGCCCGCTGCCAAGCTTGACGACTATTACCCAGGCTCGATTGCCGTCGCCAAATACCAAGATCGACTCTACGGCCTGCCCTGGATCGCTCAGCCTGTCGTGCTGTACTACAACCCTGATATGTTCGAGAAGGCCGGCATCAGCCCGCCCGATGAGAGTTGGACTTGGGACACATTCAAGGATGCTGCTAAGAAACTGACTCTCAAGGATGCTTCTGGCAACATCACCCAGTATGGGACGACCTTCAGCGGCTGGCCGCCCATCCAAATGTTCATCTGGCAGGCTGGCGGCGAGGTCATTACCCCGGACCTGAAGTCCAGTCCAATTGATACTCCTGAAGCTATACAGGGCGCACAATTCTACGCAGATCTTATCTACAACCCCGACTATGCCGTTCCCGAAGACGTGATCAAAGAGCAGGGGTTTGGAGAAATGGCTAAAGCCGGCAAGGTTGCCATGTTCTTCGGTGGTGCTGCGGATGACTTCGACTACGCCTGGCAGAAAGATCCAAAGAACGCCAAGATGCTGATGGCGCTCGTCCCCAAGGGACCGAAAGATCGAACCACCTTCGCCTGGACTGCCATTACGGCTGTATCGTCTCAGACCAAGAATCCGGATTTGGCGGTGAAAGCGATGGTCGCCCTGACCGAGGGTATCCACCACTGGAAGGTGCTGGCTCCGCGCAAATCGCTAGCCTCAGCCGACGTGATTGCGGCAGCGGTACCCGGCAAGAAAGACTCGGCGCCGGTGATCTTGCAGGCGGCTGAATCCATGCGGTCCTTCAATGTCGTCCCGAAGCATTCCGATTGGGACACGATTTTCTGGGAGCAATTCCAGGACCCGCTCTTCCACAAGAAAGGCACGGCAGCGGACCTGGCAGCAGCCGCACGTCCCAAACTGGAAGAAGTACTTCCATAACAGACCGCTGAAATAAAACTTGTAGGGGTGGAGTACTTCCCACCCCTACTTCGTTCTTGCTTACTGGTACTGGAGGTTTCCTATGATTGATACTGGCTCATGGGTGCACGACTACAGCCTGACATTTAGCCACTGGCTGCTTGTTGGCGGGGCTGTCATGCTATCGATATTGCTCACCTACCGCGTACTCCGGTTATTCGGGATGAGATCGGATGCGGCGACCGGCCTGGCATTGATCATGCCCTGGCTGCTGGGCTTCCTCATTTTCAATCTATACCCGTTTATTGCTTCCTTCTACCTGAGCCTGACAGACTACAACTTGCTGCGGCCGCTCTCACTTGCCAAGCTTCCCCCGTTTGTGGGCTTCAAAAACTACACACACGCACTCAGTGGGGATCCCAACTTCTGGCCAAGCATCCGGATAACGTTGTTATATGGAGCCATTTCGATTCCGCTCGGGTTGGCGGGCTCTCTCTTTACGGCAATGCTGCTGGCTCGCAATGTGAAGGGAGTGGGGATATGGCGCACGCTTTACTATATGCCTGCTGTTCTGCCGGCCGCAGCCACCGCTCTGCTGTGGCGCTGGATGTTCAATCCCTCCAGCGGACTCATTAACACTTTGCTGAATCCTTTCCTGAAATTGTTCGGTATGGGAAAGCCATCTTGGTTCACC
>DATHUN010000176.1:0-3276 GCA_035462205.1 Anaerolineales bacterium | reverse complement strand
GGTCCGCTGGGCCGCGGTTTCACGTTACCATTCTCTGCTCGCAAAATAGGCTTAGTCGCGTTCGATGATGCGCCGGCACGCTTGCGAGGACTCATCCAACCTGCGTTGAAGCAGGATGCCTCCGTGGTGCTGCTCTGCGGTCAAAGTGGCGATGACGTAACAGACGAGGTAGAAGTCCAGCCCCTCTCGGCGCTCGAAGATATTCTTCCCTGGGCCGATTACCTTGCCCTGGATGTTGATCGTAACAATCTGCAGCCACTGGTGGAGCGCTTAAGACAGCAAAATTCACCTTCCGTGATACAACAAGCGCAAGTATTGATCCGCACGCCCATGCCCTGCGGAGGGATCGCAGAATGCGGCTCCTGCGCGGTGGTCACCAAATCTGGGTGGCAGATGGCTTGCAAAGACGGACCCGTATTTGACCTGAGAGAGATTTAGACCCAGATCCGGAAAGAAGTGGATGTACTTGCTGAAAGACCTTGATACGCGACAAGGATGTCGATTGGCACAAGATCCCCCTGCGCTTGATTCGTAAAATTAAATGTAATACTTCCCAGCCCGGCTTGGTTGGTGGTGAAGAAGTAATCTTGTGTGCTGCCGTCGGAAAAATGGATCGTCGCTTTGCCATGGACGTTGGACACAGCCTGGTTCGTCTGGCTCTGCACGACGATATAAACTGTCTGTTGACCATTCGCGACCGTGATCGCTTTTTGCACAAACGCACGAGCATGGATGGAAAGGATATTGTTGATCGTGGCGTTGATCGGGATTATGGGTTTCAGAGCGGCTTGATCTTCGCCGAGCTGGTCGAAGTAACTCCGCCCGAGATCCGTCAGCACCACGCGCTGACCCTCCGGCCGGTCTGCGCGCCATTCGAAACGCACCTTTTCAAAATACTGGACGATCAGATTGTCATGGAATTCAAAAGGCGATATGGGATTTCCGAATTGTGTCGTGCCGTCGTTCGCTTTGTAAAACTCCAGGAAAGCAAAACAAACACGGAACCCGGTCTGGAAAGCTTGGCACGCGGCAGGGTTATCAATATTCAACTGCGGACTGCCGGATCGATAGGTGGTCTGGCCGAGCGGAGTCAGTTGCACACGCTGCTTTTCAGGTAAATTCGCGTGCAGCTCGAAGCGGGCGCGTTGAAAATATTGGACTGTCTTGCCGTCACGCGAGGTCAGTTGTTCAGTAATGGGATAACCAAAGACCAGCAGTGGATTGTTGGCGGTCTTGTAGAAACGCAGAAATTCACCCCGTATGTTGTGACCCGTCTCCGGGAAGTATTGCACATCTGCAGAGGATTGAGCGCCGACCGGGCTTCCCGAAACCAGCAAGAGGATCGAAAGATAGAGCAAAAATGCAAAGCGCCGGATCGCGGTCATACGATAATTATACTCAGAGCGGATTCCCTGCTGCCTTACAAATTTTCAACCTGAAGTTTTCAGCAGTGCCTCGACAATCCTCTCGGCGGCATGTCCATCCCCGTATGGATTGGCTGTCCTGGCCATCCCGGCGTAGGCAGCAGAATCCTCCAAGAGCCGCGTCGCCTCGTGGACAATGCGGTTGGTCTCTGTGCCAACCAACTTAAGAATCCCGGCATCCACGCCTTCCGGTCGTTCGGTTGCCTCGCGCATCACCAGGACCGGAATGCCAAAGGTAGGCGCCTCTTCCTGGATGCCGCCGGAGTCGGTCAGAATGAGCGTCGCACATTTCATCAAATGCACCAATGGAAGATAATCGAGCGGCGCAAGCAATGTCACATGAGGCACATCCTTCAAAATCCGGTGGACGGGTTCCTGAATGTTCGGATTCAAATGAACCGGGTAGACAATTTCCAAATCATCCCGTGCAGCAAGCTGCTGGATGGCACGGCAGATGTTTTCAATTGGTTGTCCAAAATTCTCGCGGCGATGGGCAGTGACGAGGATGAGCCGCTTCGGCGCGTGTCCCCGCACACCCAGCTTTTCCAATAAGTCCTTGATGGCTGGTGGCTCTTTCTGCTTCGAGACATACATCAAGGCATCGATGACCGGGTTACCTGTCACGATTACCGAATCTCCTGGCACGTTTTCATCTAGAAGATTCTGACGAGACCACTCCGTGGGCGCGAAATGTAAATCAGCAGTGGTCGTGGCGAGACGACGATTGATCTCCTCCGGGAAGGGGTGCCATTTATTGTGAGTCCGCAAGCCAGCCTCAACATGTCCAAATTTGATGCGGCGATAGAACGCTAACAAGGAAGTTGTCACAACTGTGGTGGTGTCGCCAACCGCCAGAACCCATTCTGGTTGGAACGCGCCCAAGATTGGATCGAGATGCGTGAAGATGCCGGCGCTGATCTGCGCCATGGATTGGTTTTCGCGCATTAAATCGAGATCGTAATCGGGCCGGATCTGAAACAGTTCCAGCACCTGATCGAGCATCTGCCGGTGTTGCGCCGTGACACAGACGCGCGTCTCGATACCCGCCGTCTCTTTTAAGAGGCGGACGATGGGAGCCATTTTGACGGCTTCGGGTCGCGTGCCGAATACGGACAGAATCTTGATAGTCATGGCAAGTATATATGGACACATGGAAACAGGTAGAGATGTGTTCCTGGGTACCGGTTTCCTGACTACATGTTTACTTATTCACTCCTAACCGGAATAATTTAAAGCCTGCTTTTTCCCACTGGCTTACATCCCAGCCGTTGACGCAATCCACTGCAAGCCGCGCTTTTGTCCTGGCGGCGACGTCTTCCGGACTCAGCGCGAGAAATTCTTTGTGTTTGACAAGCAAGATGATTAAATCTGCATTTGCCAGTGCGGCGTCGAGACTGGGTGCCATGTCGACGCCTGCCATCTTCGCGTCTGGTTTGTACGGCTCCCAGGCTTTGACTTGAGCGCCCTGCGCCTGTAGTAGCTGCACCACTTCGGTGGCCGGACTTTCACGCAGGTCATCTACATCGGGTTTGTAGGCGAGACCTAGCGCCGCGATCTTTTTGCCATTCAATGCCCCGAGTGCCTGTTTTACTTTTTCGACTACATAATGTGGCTGCTCATCATTGACCTGGCGGGCGTGGTAGATTAACGGTGTCAATTCCGGTGCCGCTTCCACAAAGAACCAGGGATCTACGCTGATGCAGTGACCGCCCACGCCAGGTCCCGGGTTGAGAATGTTGATGCGCGGATGCAGGTTGGCCAGGCGAATGGCTTCCCAAACGTCCACGCCGAATTTTTCGGCAAGCCGGGCAAATTCATTGGCGATGGCGATGTTGACATCCCGGGTTGTGTT
>DATHUN010000175.1:0-4669 GCA_035462205.1 Anaerolineales bacterium | reverse complement strand
ATTGTTCGCCATCCAATGTATGCCGGCGCTTTTATCATGTTACTGGGAATCCCTCTGGCACTCGCCTCATGGCGGGCGTTTATTCCCGTTTTTCTGTTGTTCGCCGCTATTGTGTGGAGACTTCTGGAGGAGGAGAAGTTTTTGGATATAAGTCTACCGGGCTACACTCAGTATCGCCGGAACGTTCGCTTCCGTTTGATCCCCTTGATTTGGTGAATGCAGAAAGGAAACGCACCATGGATAAATCGCTTATTGCACAGGCATCTACAACAATTGATGCGCCCGCCTCTAGAGTCTGGGAGGCGCTGACCAAACCCGAGCTCATCAAGCAGTACCTGTTTGACACCGACGTGATCAGTGACTGGAAAGTTGGAAGTCCGATCACGTACAAAGGCGAATGGCAGGGCAAGCCCTTTGAAGACAAAGGAAAGATCGTACAGTTTGAACCGGAGAAGTCGCTGGTCAGCACGCATTGGTCGCCGCTCTCCGGTGTTCCAGATAGCCCGGAAAATTATCATACCGTGGCATATCGTTTATCCGAAAAGGATGGCAAAACGGAAGTAACCATTACGCAGGATAACAATGCCAGTGAAGAAGAAAAATCACATTCGGAGCAAAACTGGAAACAGGTCTTGGCGGGAATGAAAAAATTGCTGGAAACGTAAACAAATAGAAAAGGATAATGACCAGACCCTAAAGGTCAGAGAGCCTTTAGGGTCTATTAATTAATGGTAAGATTCTATAAATGAAACTTAACCTTGCTCTTGCACAGATCGCAACAACACTCGGGGACGTGGAAGCCAATCTTGACAAGCATTTAGATTATATAAACCAAGCCAAAGAGCAAAGAGCCAATCTGGTCGTGTTCCCGGAGCTCTCCCTGACGGGATATGTCCTCCAGGATCTGGTCGCGACCGTTGCCCATCGCCCAACGGCGGAGGACCCGATTTTCAAACACCTCCTCAAGGCGAGTAAGAATATCGACCTTGTAGTGGGGTTTGTGGACGAAGACTCTCGTCACCGCTTTTTTATTGCTTCTGCCTACATTTCCGGGGGAAAAGTTCTGCATGTGCACCATAAAGTATATTTGCCCACCTATGGCTTGTTCGACGAGGGACGCTTCTTTGCTTGGGGCGATTCGGTCCGTGCCTTCGATACGCGCTTTGGACGAGCCGGCTTGTTGATCTGTGAAGATTTCTGGCACGCTTCGCCGCCCTACTTACTCTGGCTGGATGGTGCCGATATCATGCTCTTCTCCTCCGCCTCTCCGGGCCGCGGTCTGACGGACAAGGAAAAGCTCGAATCGGCGCGCTGGGTGGAACGTGTCAATAAGGCGTATGCCAGCATGTTCACGTCCTTTGTTGCACATAGCAATCGCGTCGGCTTTGAGGACGGATTGCTCTTCTGGGGTGGGGCAACGGTCAACGATCCGAACGGGGAATTATTGGCGCGTGGTCCCTATTTTGAAGAGGCGCTGACCGTTACGGAGCTCGACTTGAACCAGCTTCGCCGGACCCGGGCACGGCTTCCATTATTACGCGATGAACGTACCAACCTGGTTCGCAATGAGCTGGACCGGCTGCTTACCAAGAATGTGTGATTCATGAATTCCGATTTGACCATCAATACCGATGTCGCCCGCCAGATTCTGACCAAGTTTATCCGCAGCGAAGTGACCCGGGTCGGTTTTCAGCGCGTGGTGATCAACCTCTCCGGTGGATTGGACTCGGCTCTCTCCTGTGCGCTGGCTGCCGAAGCCATGGGCGCAGAAAACGTCATCGCCTTGCGCCTGCCCTATCGAACTTCTTCCACAGAATCGCTGGATCATGCTCAATTGATCATTGACCAATTCAAGATGCAATCAGAAACCATCGACATCACAGCAATGGTGGATCCGCTGATCGAGCATAATGCGGACATGTCCAATACCCGCAAAGGGAACATTATGGCTCGGTCGCGTATGATCGTTCTGTACGATCAATCGGAAGCCTTCAAAGCCCTACCGATCGGTACAAGTAATAAGACGGAAATCCTGCTGGGGTACTCCACGATGTGGGGCGATATGGCTTCGGCGATCAACCCGATTGGGGACCTTTATAAAACACAGGTACGTCAACTGGCGCGCGCCCTGGA
Organism: Anaerolineales bacterium; assembly: GCA_035462205.1. Taxonomy (GTDB): domain Bacteria; phylum Chloroflexota; class Anaerolineae; order Anaerolineales; family Villigracilaceae; genus Defluviilinea. Next base: position 2,536 of record DATHUN010000175.1, on the reverse strand, counting down.
TCGTCCTTCTGTCATCATCGACAAGGCTCCCTCTGCTGATTTATGGGTGGGACAGACCGATGAAGGCGAATTGGGTTTTACCTATGAACAGGTGGATAAACTGCTTTACCTGTTGGTGGACCAGCGCTACAGTGCGCAGGAATGCGTGGAAGAAGGCTTTGATGAGACGTTCGTTCGCGCAGTGTTGAACCGTGTCCGGCGCAATCAATTCAAGCGGATGATGCCGCCCATCGCCAAATTGTCGAACCGTACGATAGGCTACGATTTTCTGTATTTGCGAGATTGGGGCACATAAATCATTCTGCAAGATGAATAATAGCAGGAGGAGCAACAGTCCTTCTGCTATTTATTTTGAATGAAAGGATTTTGGAATAGGATGCTTCATGTTCCTCCCGCGTTGAAACATCGTGGTTTTGCGCTGCTTTGGTTCGGTCTCATCATCTCGATTGTTGGATCGCAGATGCAGCAATGGGCCCTGTTCTGGCATATCAGCACGCTGAGCAAGGATCCCATTGCGGTCAGCATTGTCGGTGGTGTCCGATTCGTGGCGGTACTAGCGTTTTCCCTGCTCGGCGGGTTGGTGGCGGATCGTTATAACCGCCGCACGATCATGTTGATTACGCAATCGATATCGATGCTGGTTGCGCTCGCTCTGGGACTGCTGACTTTGTCCGGCAAGATCAGCCTTTGGCATATTTACGCTCTCACGGCGGTGCAGGCGGCGGCGATGGCATTTGATCTGCCAGCGCGTCAGTCGCTGGTGCCCAATCTCGTCCCGCGCCAGGATTTGCCCAGTGCCTTCTCGCTGCAGTCCATCGCCTTTAACACGGGATCGATCATTGGTCCGGCCATGAGCGGTGTAGTCATCGGTTATTTGGGGCAGGAGTATGTCTATCTCATCAACGCGGTCACATTCCTGGCGGTCCTCCTGGCTTTGCTTCTCTTGGGACCTGTGCCTCAATCGCGGGCGCAGGTGCAACGGGGAATGCGCGCCGCCTGGACAGATATTCGCGATGGCGTGAAGTTCATCCGTGACCAGCCGTTGATCCTTTCCACCATGATCCTGGATTTTATTGCGACCTTTTTTGCTTCCGCGAACACGCTGCTCCCATTTTTCGCGCAGAACGTGCTGCATGTGGGCGAGGTGGCTTATGGCTGGTTGGCATCGGCGCAATCGATTGGTGCGGTACTGGTGGGACTGATTGCTTCTCAGTACCGGCACATCCGGCGCCAGGGTGCTCTTTTACTGGGATCGGTGGTCGTCTTTGGTGGAGCAACAATTGTCTTTGGCCTTTCACGTATCCTGACTGCGATCTTTCTCGCGCTGGCCCTCATGGGGGCAGCCGATTCGGTCAGTACCATTATTCGTAATACGATCCGGCAGCTTAATACGCCTGATTCCCTGCGTGGACGGATGACAAGTATCAATCAGATCTTCTTTATGGGCGGACCGCAGCTGGGAGAGATCGAAGCCGGCGCCGTGGCTCAGTTTTTTGGCGTGCCCTTTGCCATTATCAGCGGCGGAATCGGGACGATTTTGGGCGTTTGGCTGATTGTTTCCATTTGGCCCGCTCTGCCCAGATATAATGGCGATGAGCCTATCGAACAAACTGTCTCGACAAATTAAGCGTTACCTTACGATTACTGTACGATTCGGACCTATAGGGAACTTAGGTGTTGACTAGCCCCATGAAGAGCGCTATACTGATGACATTGAGGTAAATGTCCTATGCGACCAGATACCTACATCAATCGAGAACCCTGCTAGAGCACGCGCCTATTCGCGTGCTCTTTTTATTCCCCCATCCTGAAAGGAGACCCACACATGGACTACGGAATGATAGGAAAACGAGAAAAAGCAAAACGCTATGCGGAGGAGAGGAATCGCTTCCTCTTCAACAAGTTTGATCTTACGTTTCACGGGGATAATAATAACCACCATGTACGGTTTGAGAACGGTGTATACAGCTGTGACTGTGAATTCTTTGTGACGCACCACCGCTGCGCCCATACCATGGCTCTCGAAATCCTGTTACGCGGGATGGTTCCCGAGACGGTCGAAACCTGAGCCGACAATTGACCCTGTAATCGACTGCCCTCCAGGTCTTGGAGGGCAGTTGCGTTAAGCAGATCCTCGGTCGCGACTTGCGTTCCCTCAGGATGACATTTGCCACAACCCCTATATTATCCTGAGGGAATTGATGGCTCCGTTGTTATTGATTTGTGGAGAGATGGTAGAGAGATCCTTACTGAATGCTGTGCTTGTCCTGCGCTTGTCCCGGGGTTGTCCTGTGGTCTCGGCTTATTTTTTTCGGGGAAATTCGAGTTCGATCTGCCTAACCCCACTGGAAACGGTGAACATAAGTATTACAGAAAAATTTTAGCAGGGAAGTCCAAAGGAGCAACTAACGGTTTGGTAATGCAGGCTTACAAGTGGCTAACGGGCAAAGGAGAACATGAAATCTTTACTTTGGTCGGAGCTTTTATTCTTTCGTCTTCCCCCATTGAGCTTTAGCCAAAGGTCACGAATTCCTTG
>DATHUN010000174.1:0-13888 GCA_035462205.1 Anaerolineales bacterium | reverse complement strand
TGTAAGCGAGAGACTTCGCACGCCGATCTGGGCTAACCGTTCTAGAGTTTCTTCGGCACCCACATTGTTCTCCTGATTAAGCGTGAGGTGAACCGTCACAAAAATATCTTCAGCGAGCACAGTCTGTAATGCCTGCCATGATTCTTCCTGATCTGGTTGAAGTAGGAAGAGAATGTGATCAAGCCCGGTCTGCAGGAGCACGGAAAGGTATTGTTTGTCACGCAATCGTAATCCGTCGGTGAGAAGCCCGCAGACCTGTTCGTTCTTTTCCGCCTCGGCGATGAGGTAGGGCAGATCTTCCCGGAGTGTAGCTTCTCCACCGGTGAATGTAATTTGAGGGATGCCGAACTCCCAGGATTGATCGAGGATTGCTTTCCATTCTTCTGTAGTCAACTCGCGGCCCACGCGCTTGGTCGGCGCGTAATCTGCTTGTGTGTTCGGTGGGAGACGGTAGGTGAGTGCACAGTCAAGGCGGAGCGGTGCCGTGAGGTCAGCGGAACGCGGAGCAACCAGGTCAAAGCCGAGAAAGGAGACCGGATCCAGATCCGGCGTCGAGATCAACGTGTGAATGCGATCCACGAAATCGTTGTAATCTTCGAGTGCGGTCCCTTTGCTGACGCGATAACGCGCCGCGATCTGTTTTGCCGCTTCCTCCGGGCTGTGTCCCTGAATCATTTCGTACGCATATTCGGCGGCAGTCGGGTTCAACTGCAGCACCGTAGATGCGTTCACGATCAGTAACCCCGTTCCATCCTCATGCAAGCGGAGATGCAGGCGATAAGGTTTTTCGTCCAGCGTCGTCTGCAAATGATAGGTGCCCACCGGCAATGTTGTGACTTTTGCAAATCGGTCAGCAAAACGATTGATGATTTTCATACGGTGCGTCCTCGAAATGTTATCCGGCGTGAAGCGAAGGAACTCGATTTCAAATGGATTTTCTGATAATCAATGCAATTCTCCGTTACTTCGCTCCTCAAGATGACATAAGAAAATTAAATGAGCGCAACTTCAGGTATGGCGAATTGCAGGGGACAACCTCCACCACACTCGGCAAGGAGGTCACAGCCTTCACATTTTGCGGGCAAGTTTTGTCTTTCACGTAGTCGGACAGCGAGCTTGTGATTCCAGATGGAGTCCCAAGGGTCCGTGAGAAGATTTCCTAGAGGCTGGTAATAAGATTGGCAAGGCAACACATTGCCATTGGATTCGATACACATGCTGTAGAGCGCCGCCGTGCAGCCTTTTATGCCTAGGTGATTGGCTGTGGGGTCGAACTGACAATATTGAGTAGGTGTGTACCAGATCAGTTTTTGCCCGCGCTCGCCAGTTTTGCGTTGGGCGATATCCAAGATCGGTTGCAGCTCCGCCTCGCGCAGCCCGGTGCCAACTGTGAGGCCATGACCAGAATAGATCAACGCGTTCAGCCCAATTGTTGGCACGCCGATATCGGCCAGAAAATCCAGGGTGTCAGGAATCGTGTGGACGTTGGTGCGAAGCATGGTCGTGTTGGTCATCACGTAAAGATTATTGCGCAAGGCATTCTTCAAGCCGGCGATTGTCTGTTTGAAAGCGCCTTTCGCTCGCATCATCTCATCATGGATTTGGTCATTGCAGGATTCCACGGTGACCTGCACGTGGTCGAGCCCGGCCTCCACAAGTTTTTGCACATACGTTTCGTCCTTCAGACGACGTGCATTTGTGTTGAGTCCGGTGATCTGTCCATTCGATTCGGCGTGATGGATCAAATCAGGCAAGTCATTGCGCAGCGTTGCCTCGCCACCAGTGAAGACCAGATGGGGGACGCCGAGCGCCCAAAGCTGGTCGATGATTCGAAACCACTGTTCTGTTGTCAGCTCGGGGAAGTTTCGCTCGCGGGCGTTATAGCAATGTGCGCAATCGTTATTGCAGCGATACGTGACCGCCAGATCCATGCGGTAGGGCGCAGTCGGACGCGTGCTGAACGGCATTAGCGCATCCAGTTCGAGCTCATGAACGGGGCAGACGCCATCCGGGCGCATAAGTTCGTCCAACTGACCGATCAAAAAGGCAAGATCTGCCTGCGCTTGTTGCTTGGAGACAGAATAGCGTGATCGAATTGCATGAACACTGTCCTGCTCGGATTTTCCTTCGAGGACCAACCATGTCATGAAAGTCGCAGTGGGGTTCAGGTGCATCACACTGCTGGCGTTGACGATCAAGGTGCCATGCCCGTCAGGATCGATGCGCAAATGGATGCGGGACTTTTCCGCCTCGGTCTCGCGCACGTAATGGTGGAGTCCCAGCGCGGGAGCGGCGTTCGACGCGGAACCATAAAAGATATTTTTAACTGAACTTAAGAGCATCACGATCTACCTATGTAAAATTTAGCGACCACCACCTGCACAGGCACAGGCACAACCGGCACACGCACACGCACAAGCACAGGAACGACCGCCACCGCCGCCGGGCCGTCCGCCGTAGGAGCCGGCAGATGGCTTGGGCGGAGGATTGGTCACGTTTGTGACACGAGTAGTGAAGTCGGTGACATTGCCAATGACCCGCTGCGAGAAGGTCTGCATGCCAACTGCCACAGAGGCGGCGAAGTCCGCTCCAGGCAGGCGCGGCACGGAGGGCATGGAGGGTGTAGAAGATGGAGAGGAAGAGCCTCGTGAAGTCGGGATAGATCGTCCAAAGGTTGGATCGTAGCGCGGCCACCACATCGGCATGAAGACAGGACCCGTGAACACACGACGGGTGCGATCGTTATAGTCACGATCGAGCATCGTCCATTCGAGGTTCTTATCGAAGAGCTCGCTTTTCACTTCGGGGGTATCCGCCTGTTCTACCTGCTGCCAGGCTTTCTCCATGATATTTTTGTAGTACTCAATCGTTTCGCGGCGGCTGAAGCCTTTCATTTTTTCGGAAACCGAGCGAACGAGTTTAACTGTCATTTCTTGTAATAAGTTTCGGCGGGTCTGTGCATTCGGCTCGCGAAACGCAAGCAGAAAGGTTCGCTCATATTCGTGCAGGTCCCCTGGCATGGGATCAGTCACGTCCACTTGCAGCGGATCTCGTGAACTGACTTGCGCGGCGTTCTTTTTGATCACGCCGAACAGGATCATGGTCATGACCTTGTCGAGTGGCTCGCCCAGTAAAATGGCTGCCTCGACGGCCGTCAATCCGCGCTTGATGCCATGCCCCTCAATCGAGATGCGCGGCGGCAGGTACTGCAGCTTACGGCGACTGCCTGCGACGGCAGACAAGATCGGGACGCCCAGGAACATAAAGCCCAGCAAAGCAAGGCAGAAGAAGCTGAATATTGCACCCGGTGAAACAGAGAATGATGGGATGTTGACCGTGACAATGCTGCCGGAGGGCACATATTTCTTTGGGAACGATGCGCCGAATGTATACTGCCTCGAACCACTGGCATTGGGATTTTGCCAAGTATAGGTGAGGCGGCCCTGCGGATCCACCGCAGTCTGCGGCTCAGACGGGAAACCAGCCGGCGCGGCATGCCAGCGCGGTTCGTTGGGTTGAACCCCCGGGGGTAGATGGTATGTGACCGTAATGTCTGTCGTGCCTGTGATGACATTGCTTTGGAAATAGAGAGGGGCAAACACGGCGCTGGCGTAGTCCGAATCCTGGTCATCTTTATGAAGGACTTGCGAAACGCTCCCGACGAAGACATGAACGGTTCCCGTTTCCCCAGGCGGGATGGCATGCCTGCCCATCTCCACCGCAAAGCCGTCACTGCCAGATCCCTGGAAGTCGTGAGAAATCGAGAGTGGACTGCCGTTCACGTCGGCGCGGATCGAGTTGAAATCGAAGTTGCCGTTCGGCATACCCACATCGACAAATTCAATGCTGTGTCCACCGGGCTGGTTTGTGAACGTTAGCAGGTAGTCCAGCGCCAAAGTGCCATCGGAATTCCAGTAGACATTGACGACTTCCTTATCGAGACTGAAGTAGTAATCTTGCGCGAAAGCCGGAACTGTCAATAGTGCAGAAATTAGAATGACCAGGATGATAGTGATGATTCTGCGAAGCATGGATTCTCCTCGTGGAGGATGCATTACCACTTTGGTTCTTCAACGAGCTGATAGGTTGTCCCGCAATAGGGACACTCCACGGTCGGCGCGCCGGCGATCATCTTGATGTTCTCTGCTTTGAGTGCGCCACCACAGTTCCTACAGGTCATTGCTTCAATTTTTGTTTGTGCAGGCAGGTCTACCTTGAGGGTAACGTTTGGTTCCCCCGTTACCTTAGGCTGGCGGTTGGCAAACCAGATCAATCCAAAACCGAACAACACACTTAATGCGCCACCACAGACCCACGTCCAGCCGCCACCCTCATTTCCGCCTGCGCCCCAGATAAATAGCACGCCGAAGAACATCAGGATTGCCGCGGCGATATACGCTACGATTTTCATGAATGGAGCCTCCTACACGTTATACGAGGAGTTTACCCGTTTCGTTGGGACGAAACAACTGACATTTGTCCATAATTTATCCTTCCCTGAGATCAAACCATCAGCTGCGGCCCGTGCTTCCGAAACCACTTTTTATGTTCCTTATAGTTGGGAACGATCGTTTCTACTTTCCTCCAGAAGCGTTTCGAGTGATTATGGTGGACGGTGTGCGCCAGCTCATGGACCACCACATAGTCCACTTGCTCGAGTGGGGCCAGAATCAAACGCCAGGAGAAGTTCAATGCTCCCTTGGCATTGCACGACCCCCAGCGCGTTTTGGCCGATGTGATTTTGATTCCCTGATATTGGAAGCCATATTGATTGGCAAACCAGTCGAGGCGTTCCTGCAAGATTTCTCGTGCCTGCTCTCGATACCAGCGTTCAAATACCAGCTCGGCGCGGCGGCTGGCAGATTCGCTCATTTTAAAACTTCCATCCAGGATGAGCGGCTGCTTTTGATGTTTTACGATTTCGAGCGGATAGGCTTCGCCAAGAAATAAAAATTTTTCGCCGGGAACAAATTGTTTTGGCAGCTCAACCACTACGGACCGCGCTTGTACTTGTTTCCGCTCGATCCACGCCTGATGTTGCTCCACAAATTCACGGATTGCCGTGTTGGTTGCTCGGTTCGGAGCGCGGACAATTAGTGAGCCATCATTTTTAATTTGAATGGCAAGTGTCCTTCGCTTGCTGCGGATGATTTGGTTGATTTCTATAGGCATCTGGATAATTGATCGCGCTGAGCGGAGGGACAGTGCACGTCTGTCCCGTAGACGAAGCGCGGGTTGTAGGTTACTTTTATTTACATGAAAAGCGCGCTTCGTCTGCGGAGTGTCTACCAATACTCAACTCCTCCACTCAGCGCGATAGGTGTTCTTTCACCCAAACTGTCATCTGGGAGTTGCCGCGGTTGCCCCAGAGGAAATAGGGGATAAAGGTCAGCGGCTCTCCGGTCGTTGATTTTCCATGGATGACCGTGATTTGACCCATTGCGGTCTGCTCGAGACGAGGTTCCAGAGAATTAAGATTGACTTGAACGTTGAAAATATCAACGCCACAGTTATCGACGCTCTCAAGACAATAGACCAGAGAACCGCGGGTGATGGCAATCTTGCCACGATGACCTTTGACCTTGGAATGCGCCCGGCGGGTGAGGATTGGCATCTCAAAATGCAGGGAGATTTCGTCGCCTTCTACCCAGTCGCGATGCAATGTATGAAAGCTTGACTGACGCGGATCATAACCAGACGCGGGCACATCGTTCGCATCGGAGGTTATTGGAGGATACAAGCCTTCGCGCACGCTGTTGACATGAACGGTCATCCCGGTTGCCCAGGACGGGTAGCGCAACTTGATCGTAAAGGGAACGGTTAGCTTTGCAGCGGATAGTCCCGTAAGCTTTAGCGTCACGTGTTCATCAAACGGAAAAGCGGAATCTATTGTTAGACTGAGGGCTGCATTCTTTCCATTTTCCAATTCAATGGTTTGGTCATTCAACTCGCTGCTGATGTATTGGTGGATTTGCAATTCCCCTTGGTTGGAGGAATAAATATAATTGCCCAGGTTCCCCCATGTGCGCGAAAGATTGGATGGACAGCAAGGAACCGCGTACCACGGCTTACGCGTCACGCCGCCCTGGCTGGTGAGTGGATTATTGTACAGGTAGGTACATCCGTCTAACCCCATTCCTACGGTCGCGGCATTGTAAAGTTGCCATTCAAAAAGATCGCTGTACTTTGCTTCGCCGGTCAGCCCTGCCATCTCCCAGCTCCAAAATAAACTGGCGAGGGCGGCACAGGTTTCCGCATAGGCATATTCAGGGTCGAGCTCGTAATCGTTGCCAAAGCCCTCCAGGCCCGGCAGGGAGCCAATGCCGCCGGTGATATACATGCGGCGCGTGACCATGTTGTACCACGATTGTTCGAGCGCCGGCAAAAGAGTCTGATCTCCAATCTCACGGGCGAGCATAGCGGTCGCCGTCTCCAAATAGCCAAAGCGGACAGAATGCCCGACGGGCACTGCTTGTTTCCGCACCGGCGCGTGCTGTTGAAAATATTTGCCTGTCAGCGCGCTGGCATACCAGCGCAGTTTTGCATTCCTGGCTCTCTTCGAAACATTTCCCGACGGGAGTTGGTAAGGTTTGTATTCGGGATGGGCGGCGAGATATTCCTGTTTTTTCTCCTGGACAAAGTCGCCGCGCTTTTTTACACTTTTATTTTGTTTGAGCACGGATAAACCAAATAAAGGATTTCGTCCCCGTTGCTCGATGAATTGTCGGGCTTGCTCCAAGTAAGGTCGGTGTTGCGTGACCTGATACAGTCGCAACAGCGCGATTTCGATCTCTTCATGACCGGGCGTATGCTGTGCGCCTTTGCCGCGAAAATCGGCGACGATGCGATCGGCGGCGCGGTGGGCGATATTCAGTAAGTCAGTTCGATGGGTGGAACGGTAGTGCGAGACTCCCGCTTCGATAAGGTGACCGTGACAATAGAGCTCGTGTTCGATCTGCAAATTCACCCAGCGCGTCCCGGGAAAGTGAATCTGGTTGTAGGTGAAGATATACCCGTCGGACTGCTGAGCACGCGCTAACAGAGCGATGAACTCGTCCATGATGGAAGCAAGCTTTGGGTCCGGGAAGGAGGCGTAGATCCGGGATGCCGCATCCAGCCATTTGTAGGCGTCTGAATCAGCGAAGAACCAACCGGTTCGCAATCCATCCACTTCACCAGCAGCAATGCGGAAATTTTCGATACAGCCCGAGGCTTCGAGCTGGTCCCACTGGTGGAAGATGGCGCGCTGCGCATTGACCTCGAGACGTTCGTGCCAAAAGCCCTTTGTGATGGTTGTGTTCATAGTGGGTTAATTGATTTTACCAATAGCTTAGCGCAATGGTAAATTGCCTGCATATCCCGTGAGCTCGATGTAGCCATTACCGCCCACAGGGAGATTGTCACAAGTGCCATCAAAATGGACCGCGCCTTCCCAATAGGTAACGGCCGGGAAATGTAGTTCCTGGTCCGCCGTCCAAGGTTTGACCTGCAACATGCAATCCGGCTGATCGAGGTGGATCTCCCAATTTGCAGGATAGATGCCCTGGGTGTGCGGACTACGCCAGGTGTGGAGAACACGGATCGAAAAGTTTGGGCGTTCTAAAGTGCGAGGTGTCCCATCGCCCGTGATAAACGTGCCGCTGGAGAAATCAGAAGGGCTGCCATCCCGGTTACGCAACTGGTACAGCATCAGGGCACGACCATCTTCGAATTGCAGGGAAAACCAATCCCAGCCGATCTGGTTTTTATCCAGTGTGCCGCTGCTGAATTCATGATCCTTCCAGGCCAAACCGTTGACGATATAAGAGGCGCCGTTGATCCGCAGCGAGCCGTCAGCGACCAGGTGCGGCTGGCTGTAGTAATAGGCGGTGTTAGTGGGATTGTCTCCGCCGCGCGTAAAACCCTGATCGCCTTGCAGCACAACGCCTAGTTCATCGCTCAGGGTCAGGTCGAGCGCGATTTTCTCCTGTGCTGCCTGCAGATGATATACACCCGCAGTTTTCTCCATGATATTCCAGTCCTCTAACCAAACGCGGTAGGGAATTGCTTGGGCACCTGCCAACCCTGGTCCGGGGCGGGAATAGCGCTCAAAGGCGTAGAAATCATCGCTGGCAATATCACTGATTGCAGAATGAGCGAAGTACAGGCTGTGGCTGTACCATTTTGAGTCCTGCGGAAGTTGGACAGTCGGTGGTAACAACCCGATGCGGAAGATGGTCAGCTCGAAGCCAAAATGCCGTCCTTCGGAATTTTCAAGATTCCCTGTGTAATACCACCATTCGGTTTGAAAATCCTCATGTGCACCAAAATCAGCCGGGAACGTCAGTGAGCGCGAGCCATCTGCCAATGCAAAGCCGGTGGGAACAGTCGTGCTGTTCCGAAATGCGTCCGGCGCTTGCACAGAAGCGGATGGCAAACTTGGTGGCGCGCACGATACCAGGAAGAGTGTCAAAGAAAGGAGCACAACGACTCGTCGGGAAGCAGAAAAAACCATCCCTTGATTTTATGTGACATAAGTAAGTGAAGGGTTAGCAAATCGCCCCGAACTGATGTTTCTCTAATCCAGTCCGCATACAATCACGACATGACTGCATTTCTCCGTTTTGATAATTTGACCAAATCCTATTATGAAGGTGATCTGCGTCGCGTTGTGCTGCAAAACGCGCACGCTGAATTTGAAGCTGGTGAGATCACCGCGATTTTAGGAAAAAGCGGCAGCGGTAAGAGCACGCTGCTCAACCTGATCAGCGGTATCGACTCGCCCGATAGCGGGCAGGTCTGGGTGGATGGACAGGACCTGACCAGCTTGAGCGAGCGCGACCGGACGCTGTTTCGGCGAGCCCGCATCGGCTTTGTGTTCCAATTCTTCAACTTGATTCCCACGCTGACCGTCGGGGAGAACGTCAGCCTGCCTCTGGAGCTCAATCGCCTGCCGCGCACCGATACATATGGGAAGGCACGCCATTTGCTCGATAACGTCGGCTTGCTCGACCGCTGGGACACATTTCCGGAAAAACTTTCCGGTGGCGAGCAGCAGCGTGTCGCGCTGGCACGCGCCCTGGTACATGAGCCGCTTTTGATCCTGGCAGATGAGCCGACCGGTAACCTGGATGAAGAAACCGGCGCGCAGATGATGGCTTTGCTAGCGCGCCTGGCACGCGAGCACAACCGGACTCTTTTGCTGGTCACGCATAGCCAGGAGGCTGCCTCGCACGCCGACCGCGTTCTGCGGCTCTCCCATGGGCAGCTGAACGAGGAGCGCTGAGCATGCGCTCTATACGGACGTTGTTGCGGCATCCGATCCAGTTTGCCATTATGACGTTTGGCATCGCGCTGGGTGTGGCGGTGATGGTCAGTATTGACCTTGCCAACGCCAGCGCATCACGCGCCTTTGACCTGAGCACCAGCGCGGTCACCGGACGTGCTACTCATTCCATCATTGGCGGCGAGCAGGGCGTGAATGAATCTTTGTACACCCGCCTGCGCACCGATCCACAATGGCGTGATGGATTCGATAGCGCGCCGCTCGTCAGTGCGTATGTGGCAAGCCCACAGTTGGATGAGGTGCCATTTACTTTGCTGGGCATCGATCCGTTCGCGGAAGCGCCATTTCGGAATTTCCTTGGTTCCGCAAACCAATCGGTATCGAACGCGATTTCCTCCCTGTTGCTGGTGCCTGATTCGATTTTGCTTTCCGCGCCGACGGCCGAGCATTATGGATTGAAACCCTGCGCGCCAGGTGCGTTAAATGATTCCTGCCGTTTGGCGCTTTCGATTAACGGCGAGACTCGACAGGTCCACCTGACCGGTTTGCTGGTTCCCTCCGATAATCTTGCCAGCCGCGCCATGGACACCCTGATGCTGACCGACATTGCCACCGCCCAAAGCTTGACCGGCATGCAAGGCCGACTCACCCAAATCGATCTCCTTCTTCCGGATGGTTTTGATTCGACCGCACTATCGGCCGTGCTGCCCGCCGGGACCTTGCTCGTTCCGTCCGAGCTTCGCAACAGCCAGGTCGCGGAGATGACCGCCGCCTTCCGGGTCAATTTGACGGCCCTCAGTTTATTGGCACTCTTGGTCGGTATCTTTCTCATCTACAACGCCATGACGTTTTCGGTTGTCCAGCGACGCTCGCTGTTCGGCACGTTGCGATGTATCGGGTATACGCGAGAACAAGTCTTTGGCATGGTGCTGGGTGAAGCAGCCCTGATTGGAGCGCTCGGCGCCGCGCTGGGGCTAGGACTCGGCATCTTTCTTGGGCAGGGCGCTGTGCGGATGGTGACGCAAACCATCAACGATCTCTTTTTTGTCGTCAACGTGCGCGGCATTCAAGTTCCCACATCGAGTCTGGTCAAAGGCGGGCGGGCAGGCTTATTCGCCAGTCTCCTGGCAGCGGCACCTCCAGCCTGGGAAGCGGCCTCTGTCCCGCCGCGCCTGGCGCTCTCACGGGCCGGCTTGGAAAGTAAAGTCGGTTCGGTCATTCAACGTGTTGCTGGCGCGGGCGTTCTCGTCACCATCATCGGTGCTTTGATTCTCGTTGTTCCGACTCGTAACTTAGTGGTCAGCTTCACTGGAACAACCGCGGTGGTGATAGGGCTGGCAGCGCTCACGCCGCTGGTGACTGTCACATTCATGCGTATTTTAGGGCGACCTCTCGGGAGGTGGTTCGGCTTTTTAGGCCGCCTCGCCCCGCGTAACGTGATCCGTTCGCAAAGCCGCACGGCGGTGGCAGTGGCGGCCTTGATGATCGCCGTCTCGGTCACGATCGGCGTGCAGGTGATGATCACAAGCTTTCGAAGCACGGTGACCCTGTGGCTGGAGCAAACCATGCGCGGCGATGTTTATGTGTCAACCCAGGGAATTAGTTCCACGCGCCTGGAAGCACCGCTCGACCCAGGAGTGGTGAATGCAATCCAAGCATATCCGAAAAAACAATCCAGTGTTGCTGTACGCGTTATCACTACGGAATCCAAAAATGGTCCCGTCGAAGTTGTTGCCACCAGCATGGCGCGCCCTCTGGACCCGCGCCTATTTCTCGCCGTGCAGGGTAACCCTCAACAAGCCTGGAAGATGGTGACGGAGGGCGCTGTCCTGCTCTCGGAGCCGCTCGCCAACCGGCTAGGCATCTCGACTGGAGGAGGGACAATCACCCTCCTGACCCCGGATGGCTGGCATTCGTTTCCAATTGCCGGAATTTATGCTGATTACGCCTCCACGCGCGGCACGGTCCGCATGAGCCTCGACGTGTACCGTCGTCTGTGGAAAGATAATCGATTAAACGGCTTGGTGCTTTTTCTGCCTTCCAATGCAGATGTAGACACGGTTACGAACGACTTGCGCGGACAGCTAGCTGGCTTCCCCAATGTGCAAGTGAATCCCAGCGCCGTGTTACGACGCGAGGCGCTGGTTGTGTTTGACCGGACGTTTGCGATTACAACGGCGATGCAATTCATCACGACGATCGTCGCCTTTATTGGCGTGCTCAGCTCTTTGCTTGCTTTACAGCTAGAGAAGGCGCGCGAAGCTGGCATTCTTCGTTCGTTGGGTCTCACCGTCGCCGAAATGCGCCGTCTCACGCTCTGGGAAACAGGATTGCTGGGTGCTTCTGCTGGACTGCTGGCATTGCCGACGGGCTACATCCTGGCATGGATTCTCATCTTTATCATCAACCAGCGTTCGTTCGGATGGACATTGCACATGCAAGTTGAACCCGCACCGTTCCTACAGGCGTTCTTGTTATCGCTTGGTGCGGCTCTGCTCGCAGCCTTATATCCCGCCTGGCGATTGGGTCGGATTCAAGTTGCTGAAGCCTTGCGCGGAGAATAAAATCTTTACGGCTGAATCACGATATACATAGAAGGATGATCCGAAGCCGGATTGACAATATATTCTGCCTCAGCGATATTCATTTCAGGCGACACAAAGATGTGATCGATCCGTTCGTCCGCAAGTAGATCGCCCGTCTCTTTTCCCTTGGGCCATTTCAGCAGCCACGCGTCAGCGAGTGTGGATGTGATGAGATCGTATTGGTCCGTCGGGGGTCTAAAGTTGAAATCACCCATGGCGATCACATTCTTTAAATTGTCAACACGAGTCAGCAGATTCTGCAATTGGATTTTTGGTCCGCCGTTGCCGAGGTGGGTTACGAAGATCTGATATGTCTTTCCCTCTACAGAAATTTCGGCCTGAATTGCAGCCGTCTGTTCTTCAGTGGAATACAGAAAAAGGGTCTTGGGGCTCTCGATCGGATATTTTGACAGCAGAGCAATCCCAAATGTTCCCGTTGTGGTAGTGGGTCCATAGTAAGAGTACATATCGAGGTGGTCTGCAAAATAGCGCACGGCATCCACGTTTCCGTTCGCCACCCGCGCCGTATCCGACTCTTGCAGCCCGAGGAGGTCTGGATTCACGCTGCGGATGACCGCCAGCTGACCATCGAGATTTTTATTCCCCTCTTCATCAAACCCCTGCTGAATATTGTAGGTCATGATCTTCAACTGATATCCGCTTGGTTTGTCAGCAGGTCGAGGCACTGTAAATAACAAGGCAACCAGAGAAAGAATTGCCAGCATTCCGAGCGCAATTGGAGGAAATACTTGACTTACCAGAGCTCTTTCGAAGGGAAATGTCTCCTGCCGAAGGAGCAAGGTTGGCAACAATAATCCCAGCCCGGCAAGCAAATAGACAAGCCAAAAGCGATCTCGGAACCAGGGCCCGACGACGGGTACATAATCATAAACGGTCGTAAATACATGAAAGAAAACCATCACAAGAAAGAACAAAGCGGCAATTGCAAAGCTCCCTCCCAACTGAGGCAGAGTTGGTTTTTCCAAAGAGATCTGCCGCGCAAACAGCATAAAGTCAACGAATATGACCGGCGAGAACACCAGCATGAGCAGCAGAAAGACGATTCCCAGAGGAGAGGGTGCCGGCGCATCCAAAGGATATAGATCTGGATTGGACGGAAACAGGATTTGATCCGGCAGAATCGTCAGAACCAGCAGCAGTACAAACAGGATATTCCAGCCGATCAATGGACGCCGCGTAAGCCAGGTAGAAAGAACGCCGGAATTGAGCAGCACACCAAAAGTAAACAGCGCAATGACCAATACGCTGACTATCATTGAATAAGAGAGTCCCGTCCAACGCGCAATCACCGTGGGGCTGGAAAAAGCAAAGTAAATCATCAGGATGACGGATGTCAATCCGATCGTTAAGCCGGTGATCCGTTTTCCGGCAGTGGATGGGTTCAGAGAGGCATCTGGCGATGCTATAAATTCCATCCGCCAAAGCAAGCCAGCCGCGAGGAGTGCCAACAACCAGCTCAGGAGCTGAAATATTCCGGATTCCGATAAATCCAGGCTGGAATTTGCCGTACGGAAGAAAATGGATAGGCAGACCGCGATCGCCAATCCATTTCCGATTTGCCATCCCTGTACTTCTCGACGGCTTTGCAGCAGAGCAGTAAACAACAACATGAAAGCGCCCACGCTGATTCCACAGGCGACGAGCTTGCCGCCCGGATTGAGCAAGGGCTCCAATAAACGAGCCAGAAGCGCCACATAAGAAATCCCCAGCAGCACCGATCTGGAAGGCGGTTTGCGAAACAGGAGGAAGAGCAGCGGCGTAAATAAGAGGACGATCGAAGCTACTTGGATTGTAAATGCTGTCACGAGCAGACCGAACGCATAGATTGCTTCGATGAAATCCGATAGAGTTTGTAGAAAGAAAAGGAAAAGAATGCTGAACAGGATGGTTTGTGTAGTTTTTGTCTGACGCATGGTGATCTCCAAATTCTGGTGAATCCAACACCCATGGGAAGGTGCAGTTATGAGAGGAAACGGATTAGAATAACGTCCATAAATGATGTCGTTTCCCCACAGCT
>DATHUN010000173.1:0-3810 GCA_035462205.1 Anaerolineales bacterium | reverse complement strand
GAACTGTCGCTTCCCCGTGGTTGCAAGATCACATTTCCTATAATTTTCCGCCACGCTTGTATTATGGACAAGTGGTGTGGCTGGATAAGATCCGCACCGACAATGGCTTTGTGGAATATCGCTGGAATGAAGATGCCAATGGCCACGGCTATGGCTATGGCGCCTCCGGCGAATATTACTGGGCCGACGGCGCAGCGTTCAAGGTACTCACGGACGCGGATGTGGCACCGATCAGCCCGGATGTCGATCCCAACGATAAAAAAATCAGCGCCGATCTCGATTACCAAAGCTTATCCTGTTATGAAGGCAATACAGAAGTTTACTTCTGTCGTATTTCAAGTGGCATTTCGTATGACCCGCAAACCGGGCAGCTCAGCGATAAGCTGGCGACGCCAGTGGGAAATTTACTCACGCATTGGAAGATTATGTCTCTCAATATGACCGCGGGCACGGCTACGGCAGGCTATTCCACACCCGCCGTCCCCTGGGATACGATGATCAGCGGTGACGGGATCGCGATCCACGGCGCGTTCTGGCACAACGCCTTTGGTGAAAAACGCTCGCATGGCTGCATCAATGTTAGCCCGGAGGATGCAAAATGGATCTTCCGCTGGACATCTCCTGTCGTGTCCCTGGCGCAAGGGGAAGTACGAGTCTCGCTGCCCGATCACGGTACGATTGTGGTCAGCAAGGAAACGAAGTTTGGGTGATGGGATGGACCGCCCATTCGGTTACGATTGAGTCTTTTCGGAGCTTTATGGATTTTGCCAATATAACCCTTGGACTTGCCTTTCTCGCCGGCCTGGCCTCGTTCCTGTCGCCGTGCGTGTTTTCACTTGTCCCTGCTTATATTGGCTATTTGGGCGGACGTGCGGCGGGCGGCGAAGCAAATACAAGCAATCGTTTTATTACTTTCACTCATGGTCTGGCGTTCGTGCTTGGTTTCAGCTTTATTTTTATCACCCTCGGCGTTGCCTCCTCGGCCTTTGGGCGACTACTCTTCGATCTCCGCTTCCTGCTCTCGAAACTTGGTGGGATTGTTGTCATCATCTTTGGTCTGCATATGATTGGCATAATCCGCATTCCGTTTTTGGAATACGACACCCGCGTTCAGAAACTGCCGGATCGTCGCTGGGGCTACTTATCCTCTGCATTAATGGGAATTTTCTTCTCGGCCGGTTGGGCTCCATGTGTGGGACCCGTCCTGGGCGCGATCCTGACTCTTGCGATGAATGGCGGCTCGATCTCCAGTGGTGTTTCTCTCCTTTCGGCTTATTCTGCCGGTCTGGCAATCCCATTTTTGATTGCCGCCCTTGGCGTGGGTTGGGTCTCTTTGACCTTGAAGAAGTATGGTAAGGTCATGCACTACATTGAGATTGCGATGGGAATTATTTTAGTGATTGTCGGGATCATGCTCTTTGCCGGTATTTTCGAACGTATTGCTCAGGCAGGTCAATTCTTCTGGATTGATTTCGGATTATAAATTAAAGGTTTTCTTTCATCACCATGCTTACTGTTACCTTATACACGCGCAAAGATTGTCACCTGTGTGACCAGGCAAAAGCGGACCTCGAGTCTCTGCAGGCACAACATCCCCATCGCCTGGTGGAAATTGACATCGATGCAGATCCCGTTCTGCAGAAGGCTTACCTTGCCGAAATTCCTGTGGTGGAAGTAGGACCTTATAACCTCAAGTATCCCTTCGACAAACAAAAGCTAGCCATGACGCTTGGTGCGGCGAGCGACCGCCGCGGTCAGCTCGACCGTTTAGGGCGCGAAGATCACCACGACCGCGTCCGCCGTGGACAAGTGATCAGCGGGGGCGATCGTTTCATGTATTGGATTTCTCGTCATTACCTGGCGCTGTTCAATACCTTCATGTTCCTCTATTTTGGGCTGGCGATGCTTGCGCCGGTATTGATGAAAGTGGGGGCAACAGCTCCCGCAAATGTTTTGTATGGAATCTACAAGCCCCTTTGCCATCAATTTGGCTTTCGCTCCTTGTTCCTGTTTGGCGAGCAAACCTATTATCCGCTGAAGGAAGCCCGAATTCCCAACGTACTGACATTCGATCAGGTCACCGGCTTCCAAGATTTGGAAAATCCCGGCGCGTATGCAAGACTGCAGGCGCGCCAATTTACGGGGAATGCAACCGTCGGCTATAAAATGGCGCTCTGCGAACGTGACATTGCCATCTATTCTGCCATCTTTCTGTTCGGCGTTCTCTACGCCGCGACCAGGCGCCGTATCAAACCGTTGCACTGGATTGCCTGGGTCGTGATCGGAATGGGTCCCATCGGCTTGGATGGATTCTCACAGTTATTCAGCCAGATGAATTTGCCGCTTCTATCCACCATCCTGCCTTATCGCGAAAGCACGCCGCTCCTGCGTCTGTTCACCGGTGCTCTCTTTGGCCTGATGACCGCCTGGTTTGCATATCCCTACATGGAAGAATCGATGAGTGAGACGCGCCAATTCTTCATTAAGAAGTTTGCCGCCATCAACAAGATCAATCCACAGTAGATTTTCAGGATGCCATATATCCAGCATAACGGACTCCACTACTATAAATTTGAGTCGCTTCCGGCGAAACATGCCATCTTTACGCGTCATGGGGGCGTGAGCCCGAGCCCGTGGGCATCGCTCAACGTGGGCGGTACGGTGGGGGACGACATCGAGCGTGTCCGCAAGAATCGTGTCCTATCTTTTGAGTCCCTCGGCTGTGCTCCCGAATCTATCTTTGACGTCTGGCAGATTCACAGCGCGGACGTGGTCTGTGCCCGCGCTCCTCGTCCCGCCGATGAGTCCTATCGCCAGGCAGATATTATTCTCACCGATAAACCCGAGGTGACGCTCTTCATGCGTTTTGCCGACTGTGTTCCCATCCTGGTTCAGGATCTCCGCAATGGCGTGATTGGGCTCGCTCACGCCGGTTGGATGGGCACGTTGCGTGATGTTGCCACCATCACGATTGATGCAATGAAGAAAAATTATGGCTCGAACCCCGCCGATATTATTGCCTGCATCGGTCCATCGATTGGCCCTGACCACTATGAGATTGGCGCCGATGTTATTCTGCAGGTAATGCAAAAATTCGGCGACGAATCCGAATCGCTGCTTGCTTCACACAACGGAAAAATCCATTTCAATTTGTGGGAAACCAACCGGCGGCTGCTCGAACGCGCCGGTGTGGAACACATCGAAATCTCCGGTATTTGCACCGCCTGCCACACGGATGATTGGTTTTCACACCGTGCTGAAAAGGGACGGACTGGTCGCTTCGGCGCGTTGATCTCGTTGAAGCAATAATTCTATGCCCGATCTAGTTGACACGATCCGTGAAAATCATCAGCGCATCCTCGATCGGATTGTGGCCGCAGCACGCACATCCGATCGCACTCCCGATGCGGTTCGCCTAGTCGTGGTCACTAAAACGCAGCCCTTGGAAATCGTAGAGGCTGCCATTGAAGCGGGCGTGCGTATCTTTGGGGAGAATTATCCTGAAGAAGGCGTCCAGAAAATTGAAGCCCTGTCCGCGCAAAGTGGGGTAGAATGGCACATGATCGGTCATGTGCAGAGCCGCAAAGCCCGTCTCGTGGCGGATCATTTTGCACTTTTACACTCACTCGACAGCCTCAAGCTTGCTCATCGTCTCGACCGTTTTTCTGCGGAACGCCAACGCCTGCTGCCTGTGTTACTGGAGTTCAATACGGGTGGAGAGGAAAGCAAATCAGGATGGAATGCTTTTGATGAATCTCGCTGGAATGAATTTCTCCCTGAGATTGCCCAATTGCTAGATTTACCAAACCT
>DATHUN010000172.1:0-4943 GCA_035462205.1 Anaerolineales bacterium | reverse complement strand
ACGAGCCGCCTGCGCCAATTCCTGGCCTTCCGCCGACGATGCAACACGTCCTGGACCGGGCGCTCGCCAAGAATGTAGAGGACCGCTTCCAGACGCCCGCTGAATTCGCGGATGCCTTTACGGCAGCCGTGCAGAATCAAGGTGATTATTCCACTCTCGATCTGCTGAGCACCAGCGGCAAAACGACCAAGAGGCCAGCCAAAAAAATCTTTGGACAAACCAAGAAGCAGCGGACCTGGGTCGCTCCGGTATTGGCAGCTCTCATCGTTGTCGGGTTGGGAGCAACATTCCTGCTGAGGGGTTTGCCAGCGTTTTCTCCTCCAGCAAACGCTTCCTCATCGCAGACAAGCACAACCATCCAAGCCACTGTATCGCTCACGTCCACTCTGGCGAGCACACCGCCTCCTGCGATCCTGCTCGGACGGACGGGCGTGCTGCAATTCAAAAATGCGTCCGCCCTGGGGGATGAAGCCTCCCTGATCGCCGAAGCGCTCCTTGCTCCCCCGCCGGGCAACCAATATGAAGTCTGGCTTTCCAATGAAGATGAGCGCATCAGCCTGGGGATCCTCACCTTGGATGAAAACGGCCGGGGCGAGCTGACCTTCAAGCAGCCGGATGGCACAAACCTGATCGCGCTGTATGACACAGTGGAAGTGACCATCGAGCCAGACCCCGATTCGAGTCCCGCTTCGTCCGGCGTGGTGGCGTATTCATTCACACTTCCCGCGGAAGGACTGGTGCATGTCCGTTATCTGCTCACGGCCTTTCCCACTACGCCCAACAACAATGCCCTGATCCAGGGGCTTTTTACAGACGTCGAGAAAATTAACGACCTGGCCAGCGCCATGCAGAGGGCAGCCGATAGCGGCGATCAAGCACATGTACTTTTTAATGCGGAGGGGATAAACAACATCATCGTCGGCAGCAAAAGCTCCGCCCACAAGGACTGGGATGGTAATGGCGAAGTTTACGATCCGAGCGATGGCTTTGGTCTGCTGCTGAACGGACAGAACCCGGGCTATCTGCAGGCTGTATTTACAGAGGCAGATGCGGCTGTGACTTCTCCGAATGCGTCAGAGCAAATGGTCCAATATGGAAAAGGCGTTCAGCTCAGCGTGAATAACCTGGCGCAGTGGACAACGGAACTTCAAGCGCTTATTAGCGGGATCCAAAATTCCAACGATAGCGCGAACACAAAGCTACAAGTGGCGAACGCGGCCGCGCTCGCAAATAAAATGCTTAACGGGATCGACGCAGATTCCAATGGAACGATCGATCCCGTTTCTGGGGAAGGCGGCGCACAGACCGCTTACGACCAAGCCTACCACATGGCAGATATGCCGCTGCGACCTGTGGGCATCTTTAACCTCGGTACGGGCACGCCGACCTTTGTGGCTGTCTCAGCAACATCCTCGGGTGGAGGCGGTGGCGGCGGTGGAAGTGGGAGCACTGCTGTACCTACGCAGAGGATTCCTCCGGGGCAGCAACGAACTCCGAAGCCGCCCAAGACGCCGCGGCCCCACGGCAACAATGCCTCTTCCGACACTACGACCAATAACACCAACAACGGTGGCGGGAACGGGAACGGGAATAACCCCTAACCGAAACACTCAGCCGTTGACGATTTCGCCTCCATTCGGGTGTAGGACCTGTCCCGTAATGTACGAGGAGTCGTCGCTCGCCAAAAAGACATACGACGGGGCGACCTCCTCCGGCTCGCCGGCTCTGCCCATCGGCACGTCCGAACCGAATTTCGAGACCTTGTCAGCCGGGAACGTAGCGGGGATTAGGGGCGTCCAGATCGGTCCCGGTGCGACCGCATTAACTCGGATCTTCTTTTCCACTAGCATATGAGCGAGGGAGCGCGTAAAGCTGACGATGGCGCCTTTAGTCGAAGAATAATCCAATAAGTTCGGGCTGCCGCGATAGGCCGTCACCGATGTCGTGTTGATGATTGCACTCCCCTCTTTGAGATGCGGCAGGGCAGCTTTGACCAAATAGAACATGGCAAAGATATTGGTGCGGAAAGTCTTCTCGAGCTGCTCTGCCGAAATATCTGCGACGCTTTTCTGCGGAAATTGGACCGCAGCATTGTTCACGAGGATGTCCAGCCGGTTAAACTGCTGGACCGTTTGTTCGACGACGCTTTGACAGAACTGTTCATCCCCAATATCGCCCGGCATCAAGATACATGATGTGCCATGCTCCTCGACCTTGGATTTCGTTTCCTGAGCATCCTTGTGCTCGTCAAGATAAACAATAGAGATATTCGCGCCTTCCTTGGCAAACGCGATCGCCACGGCGCGGCCGATGCCGCTGTCCCCGCCGGTGATGAGGGCAACTTTGCCGCGTAGCTTGCCGCTGCCGCGATAAGAGTCATCCTCCGCCTGGGGACGGGGGCTCATTTTATATTCCATCCCCGGCTGCTCATCTTGATGTTGCGGGGGACGCTGTACTTCCTGATCTTGTGTTTTTTGTGGCATACAATCCTACTCCGGGTACAAAACGTCCCGCAGGCTGCTTCACTGCGGGACGTTGCATCAGCTAAAACTTCTAACGCGCAGACTGGATAGGTGTCCGGTCATCCGTGCGTGGCGGAATGTCCCATTTGCGCAGACTGAAACCAAGGATGACCAGGACGATCCCAAATATCAAGGCATACGAGCCAATCATCAACGTAATCACCAGTCCACCGGCGGCTGGCTGAAAGAACAGCAGCACGCCAAGCACAATGGACACAAAGCCGGCAAAGGCAAGCATCCACTCGTTCGAGATCTCACGCCGCAAACGAATCGCCGCGGCGATCTCCAGGATACCGGTCAGGATCGCCCATGAGGCGATCACTGCGATCAGAACAAATGCCGCTAAGCCAGGCCGTAGAATGGCGACCAGACCAGCCGCAAAGCCGACCACTCCCTCGAGCAGGAAGACCCACCAGCGGGGAGAATACCTGGAACTGACGACTCCGGTCAGCATGGCAAACACGCCGTCCACCATGGCATAGATACCAAACATCAGAATCAACACCAGGAACGTCAAGCCGGGCCAAAACACTGCCGTCAACCCAAAGAGGATCGCCAGCACACCTCGCACAACCACCAGCCACCAGTTACGCGTTAGACTTGTCATTCTTACGTCTTTTGTTTACGCAAGCAGAAGCGGACTATTCCATCGCCGCCTGGACGTTCACGCGGTTCTCGGCGAGCTTAGTCAACTTTTCGTCGGTCTGCTTTTCTTCTTCGAGCGTTTTCTCGAGCAGACTTGCCACGCTATTGTAGCCAAGCTGGCGGGCATGGGCGATGACGGTTCCATAGCCGGCGATCTCGTAATGCTCCACTTTCTGGGCAGCACCGATCATGCCTGCTTCCATCGGACTGGCGGGATTCTTCGAACCTTCGGTCATGATCTCCTTGCCCTCTTCCAGCAAGCCTTCCATGCCCACGCATTTCTTTCCGCGCAGGCTGACGCCGAGCTCCCCAGCTGCCTGTTCGAGGCGCTTGACCTGGTTCTCGGTCTGCCTGAGGTGCTCCTCAAATGCCGTGCGTAAGTCCTTGCTTCTCGCAGTTTTTGCCATCTTGGGCAGAGCTTTCAAGATCTGATTTTCTGCACTGTATAGATCTTTCAGTTCATCGGCCAAGAGGTCGTCAAGCGTATCTATTTTCATAATTGTCTCCTTACGGTTGATTTGTTTTAAATCCACGGTCGGCACCTATTGTGGTGGTACCTAACATAAGGAACGATGTGTATATATGACTGTTACGAAAACCCGAAAAAATATAACCGCATCCATATCGGATGCGGTTGTCTTGAACGCGGTGTGACGTTGTTGTCGCGCTACAGTTCGTCCGGAATTACTTCACCTTCGCCTGGTTCGCCACGGCAGCCGCTTTCCTGGCGGCTTCCTCCGGGTCACCGAGATAATAGTGTTGGATTGGCTTGAGATTCTCATCCAGCTCGTAGACAAGAGGCAAGCCGGTCGGGATGTTCAGCTCTGTGATCTCGGCGTCCGAAATCTCATCCAGGTATTTCACCAGGGCACGGATACTGTTGCCATGCGCGGCAACGATCACGCGCTGGCCCGATCTGATCACAGAGGTCAAGGTCGAATGCCAGTACGGCAAAACGCGCTCCAGGGTCAGTTTCAGCGATTCAGTGGCGGGCAGCTGCTCGGGAGCCAGGGACGCGTAGCGCGGGTCGAAGCGCGGGTGGCGCTCGTCGTCGAGTTCCAGCGCCGGGGGCGGGACGTCGTAACTGCGCCGCCAGATCTTGACCTGCGCTTCCCCGAACTTTTCTGCCATCTCGGCTTTGTTCAGTCCCTGCAGCGAGCCATAGTGGCGCTCGTTGAGCTGCCAGGCATTGATCACGGGAATCCATTCGAGATTCATTTCCTGCAAAATGATCCACAGGGTTTGGATGGCACGCCGCAACACGGATGTGTATGCCACATCAAAGATATAGCCACCCTCACGCAGAAGCTTGCCCGCTTCATGGGCTTCCGATTTTCCCAGGTCGGTCAGACCCACATCCGTCCAGCCGGTAAAGCGGTTTTCCAAATTCCAGCTGCTTTGGCCGTGACGGACCAATACAAGTTTGTACATGTTCGTACTCCTCATTGAGATTCGATTTTGCATCGAAGTTTTATCGCCCCGCTTGGACCAGGTTACATTCCGGATATGCGGTTTCGGTAGAGTTCGGCGTTCGGGACGGCAAGCATCCGGGATACATTGAGCGGAGCGCGTATGAATTCTACCACCCGACCGCAAAGAGGCTCCGGGTCAGATACCAAGGCATTATAGCTAATATAGAGCACATCCATATTGGGCTGGCGCGCCAGCCAGGGTTTGACAGCCGCGATGTGTTTCTGAAATTGCGCTTCCATTCCAGCATCGTCCATCTTGGATTCTTCATTCCGACGCCGCAGCATTTTGCGCTGCGAGGCAAGG
>DATHUN010000171.1:0-5589 GCA_035462205.1 Anaerolineales bacterium | reverse complement strand
TGTCTGGGTGGCGGCAGCGAGTCTGTCGCTATTCTGTTGATTTATGCTGGCCAGTGCCCCTGTTGTCGCCAGGTCCGCCATTTGAGTTTGCTGGATCGCATCTGCGGTCAGGGCGGCACTTTGCGTTGCTCCCGCTGAATTCAAGGTGGCCTGTGCGGCGGCGCGTACAATTTCAGCAGTGGCCGCTATCTGTGCCGCAATGATATCTGCACTGTTTTGATCCTGAGTTTGGGCTGCGCCCAGGGTTGCGTTGGCTGCATTCAAAGTTGCCTGGGCATTGACGCGGCCCACTTCGGCGGTAGCTGCCGCCTGATCGTCAGCGTTGTTCTGCTGCTGCGTCAACGCAACCATCACGGTTGCCTGGTCACACGCCTGGCAGGGTGCATTGGTTTGCGCTTGCGCAGCCAACAACTCCGGCGATGCTGTCGGCGTGAAACAGGCGGACAAGATCAGCATTCCCGACAGAATTCCATAAGTGGTGGCAATACGTAGATTACTCATATTAAGTGATGCATCCCATGATTCATCCTACAACAAATACTCCCCGGGCACATCCATCAGCCGGGGAGTCTTGTTCTCCGCCACTCGGGGGAGGCATTTGTGCCACCAGAATTTCCGTCCATGGAAGTCCTGCAGCTCTTTTTGGTCCATAGCGGCTTTTTTCAGGCGTTTGTGGATAAAGGTGACCGATCTTCACCGGCGACAGGTTGGGATGGATGGAACGGATGGAGTGGTTCAGGGGGTGGTACTGCCTGCAAAATAGGTTCAGCTTTCTCCAGCAGACCCTTTAGCCGCTCCATACTGCTGACCACCAATCGGGGAGGCGGTCCTTCCATCTGTGCTACGGCAAGGCTGAGGCGTGCCTGCCGTTCTTTGAGATCTGAAATCTGACCGGCTGCATCGGGAGTCAGGCGGTCGCTGACGAGCAGATTCCAAAGAATTTGGCAAACGACCGACAAGGGTGGCCCGACGATGATTCCGAGTAGACCAAAGACATCCGCCATAGCGAGAAGAATGACCAGGGTCAGAATCGGATTATTCCATTTGCGTTTGAGAAGGCGTGGCTCTATCCATACTTGCAAAGCGATTAAAACAATAAGCGTATAAAGCACCGTAACAAGGCTCAGCTGCGCACCCGTCAGGAGTCCCAGTAGCAGCGGTAGAGTCACAGCCAGGGCTGCTCCCACCACGGGCACCAACCAGGCTAGCGCGCCAACTACTGCCAGCAGCGCCGGGTAGGGTGATCCAAGAAGCCAATAACCGATGCCGAGTAGTAACACCGCCAGGAGGCTTTGAAGGATTTCACTGCGCATGTAGGCACCGAGATCATGTTCGATCGTCTGCCAAAGATCGCGCGCATGTGTACGCTGTTCGGATGGAAGCAGCGAAAGCCAGAGACGTTCAAAATGATTTTGATTGATGCTCCAATAGACACTCAAGAACAGAATCACCAGAAAACCGCTCACGATACCACCGATGCCCTGGGTGAATCCAAGAACAGCAGATAACATAAGTTGACGCTGGCCCGTGATTGCTTCGAAGAGTTTGTCTGGTGTGGATAGCCAGCGATCCAATGCCTGTTGGAAAAAGCTGCCTTGCAGCCAGGGAGGCAGTAGCCAGGTACTCTGCATGGATATTTTTTGGGCTAATTGTTGGAGATCACCGGCCAATAATCTGCCAACGAGAAAGATCAAGAAACCGAAAATACCCAGGCTGACCACGTAGAGCAAAATCAAAAGTAAACGTGTCACGAACTTGCGCCCGGATTCGCTTCTAGCGATTGCGATTGGGCGAACTGTTGCCGCAAGCACAAGCGAGATCAGCACGTAAACGACTACGATATGGAACTGCCATAGCGCGACCAATGCCAGCAGGGTGGTCATGACGGCCGTACCGATCACCAGGACCTGTTTGGTCATTTTATACCCGGCTGATTCGCTCGAGCCAATAGGGCATCGAGGCTGCTTGTGATGGTCTCAATCTCATCCATCACTTGTTCCATCTGGATGATTTTTTGCTCTGAGCCTCTTTTTTTGAGCCGCGACTGCTTGCGAAGATCCTGGACCAAATCCTGTGCTTCATAACGCAGGCGGCTGGTGTAATCGCGTCCCTCAGAAACCTCCAGTTCCACCGTCGCGGATTTAAAGACGAAATGATTGAGCGCAAGTTGAATGATGGCAGCGATGGGAATCGCCATGAGTGCTCCGGCAATGCCGAACAAGGAGCTAAATGCAAAAAGTGCCAGTAACGTAACAAATGGGTTGACCCCCACCGTCTTCTTCATGATACGCGGCACCAGCAGGGTGTTTTCCAATTGCTGGATGATAATGGTCGCGACAATCACCCAAATCAGCCTGCCGGGTGCAATCGATAAAGCAACTAAGGCGGCCGGGACAGCACCAAGGAGCGGTCCAACCATCGGTACAGCTTCCATCACGCCCGCTGCAAGCGCCAGCACCAGCGCATTGGGCAGTCCAATCAGTACGTAGGCAACCAACGCCATCATGCTAATTACCAGGCAAAGGACGCCTTGTCCGGCCAGATAAAAACCAACCTTGGCTTCCATGGCCAAAATGAGTTCACTAAGACTCTCGCGTTGATCCTGAGGAACCAGCAGGAGGAATGTCTTGATGATGCGCGGCCCATCCAGTGTCCAATAAACAGTCAACACCAGGATCACGATGGCTGTAAAGATAACCTGAGCGGCCGATATTGCGTAACCCAACACTTGCCCTGCTGAGGCCACCACCTCCTCGCCCGTCTGTTGCGCCATTACTGGATTCAGGCTGGGTAGTGTAGCCGGGAGCAACTGACCCAAACGCATCCATAATTGATTGGGACCATTTACCATCCATGCCCGCAGGCCCTGGTAATAGTCCGGTATATCGGTTGCCAGGGTCGTACTTTGCTGCAAGATCAGCGGAAATAACAACCAGAGGAAGCCCACAAGCAGCACAAGCAGCAGGATATAGACCAGAGCAACCCCTGCAATCCTGGGAATTCCTCGCTGATATAGCCAGTTCACAATAGGGCGGATCAGCGTGCCGATCACGATGGCGGTAAACAAGACGAATATAACCTGGTAAAAACGATACAGAAGCCAGAAGCAAAAGGCGACGGAAACAAGGACCAGCGTCGCCCCTACGACGCGGCGAAATGTCCAACTGTACGACTGAGAAAGTGTATCAATTGCCATGGTTATCGCTCTGCTCCTGAGGGTCGGAGAATGCCATTCTTCGCTTCATCGGGGTTAGGAATTGGTCAGGAAAAATCAAATCGAGATTTGACTGGAAAACGCTTCTGGACTTTTGTTGCAATCTCAAGGTCCGTCAGTTTGTCGGCGTCTTCCACGCTGACAATACGGCCTGCCAATCCTTCATTTTCCAGGAGCTTTTGGAGTTCGTACTTGGCCTCCGCTGGTCCAAAGATTTGGATCTCAGCGGCATCACGAATGTACGCGATGATCTTGTCATAATACTCGCCGAGATGATTCCAGAAACGTTTGTCGCGTATCTCCTCCGGGGCGCCATCCCCAGGAACAACAGTGGAATACAGGACATAATTCTGCATATCAGAGGTGATTATTCTCCTCGCCTCGGTCTTATTGTCGATGCTTACGATGACCGCTTTGCCGCGGTCGAGCCACAAACCAACTTTTTTATTCATTAGGTTTTCCCTTTCCGATGAACCTTCCTGGCAGCACGAATGCGGATCCCGGAAACTTGTCAGGCTATTCGCTCGGGCAATTCACTTTTTATCCTCCCATTTTAGATGGATACAAATTAACAAGTCATGATCTGCCAATCTTCGTTGCCTGCTTTTGCCGAATCCAAAACATGCCCTTGCCCGGATGGAAAAGCTCGATGGTAAATCGTTTATTCCATTGCATGGATCTGTCCTGCTGGCTCGCATTTATCGGCAGAGGCTGAACCAATCGCCGATTCGTCATTAATTCATTGTGCTCGTTCAGCTGGCCGCCCTCGTCCTCCCAGCGCTGGATGTCTTGAGGCTCGGGTTTCAGCCGCTCAGGTTTCATTGTCTCAGTCATACCGGTTCCACCTTTCCTTAAATAGTACAGATCGTTTCAGTCGAGCCTGGCATTTGCATAATGCTTGTGCAGTTCGGCTGTGGCCTGCTCCCGTGTATATCCATATCGCTTCTGAAGAATGCTTATGGAGTGTTCCTCGGCGCGTTCCACCCTGGCAAGTTGATCATCGTCACGTTTTTTCTGCCAGCGGATGATCCTTTTGCGGAGCTCGAACCACTTCAATTCCGACACGGCTAATTTCATTTTTATCTCCAATAAATCCTCAACCGGCTTAACTGCATCAACTACCCAGATTATCAGTCGCAAACAACTGTTCCTGATAAGAGGCGCCCTCCAACAACTCGTCGATCGGAAATGGATGCAGCGTATCCGCCGTTTGCGCGTCTGCCTTCCGGTTCTCGACAGGGAAAAGCACATCCTGAGGACAATACGGATAAGGAGGTGTCCAATCGGCACCTGGTGCAAAAAAGGAGGCCGGATCGAAATCCTGATAACGACTTCGATCGTTACTATTGATAAGTAGAAATCCTGAGCCCTTTGTCAGATAACGAACGGCGTCCAGGGGCACGTTGACAAATTGTATTGGTAGAGCTGTTCTACCAGCGCTCGGCGAATTGAGCGGGAGCCGCGGTTCAGTGAAGTTCAGCTCCAGGTTCATGGCGATCACGCGGCGATTATTCGGGTCGATGATCACCCCCTTGACAGCTCCCGAGGGTCCGTCAAGAAAATAAATCGTTGCGCCAATGGCGGGCTGCAGGACCGGCAGATCTTGCGGCTCCGGTTCGAGTGCTCCTGAAACGCGCACGCGATTGATCACTCCCCGGACATTCGGATTTTCGGCTGCGCACCGCTCCGCCAGTAATTTCACGTTTTCATTGCTCACAATCCCAGAGATGGATATGACCCCGTGCGAGCTGCCTGTAAAGAACTTGCAGCCATAGCGATGCTCCAGGGTGCCCAATGCCCCGGCTACTTCCAGGGTCAGCTTGTCGTCAAGGACGAGATGGTTTCGAACCTCCAGGATACCGGGGACAGATCGAATGGCACTTTCGATCCGTATGCGGCTGGTTGAGTTCGTGATGTGACCGTTCAGGTGGACGATCCCGTTTTTTGCGCGGACGTCGATCTCGTAATATTCAATCGCCCGCAGAACATCATCCTTCCAGATGGCACGTTCCACAGACTCTTTTAAGGACGCGTCGGATCTCGTCATAGGGCTGGGAGATTTTCCAGATTCCCGCGGTTGGATTTGTTCATCACATCGGGAAAATTCATCGGTTCTCATTAGAGGTAACATCGGATAGCTCTTCTTGGATTGCATGCGGCGGTTCAAAGAAAAGCCGGCATGTAGATTGCAGGCAGATCAGGTGCTGCCACTCGCTACGTCAGGAAGCGAAACACGATCAGAAGGACGATCGCAACTGCCAACGTATCGGTTAAATGTGCGTTGTGGGGTATGCCAGGGACGAGTGACCGATCGAAAAAGCTGATCAACCAAAACAGGGTCAAACCCAGGATTGTCAATTCAAGCAAGAATCATT
>DATHUN010000170.1:0-3742 GCA_035462205.1 Anaerolineales bacterium | reverse complement strand
CTACCAATTGATCGCCAATCGCCTCATGGACCAGCGCCGCCGCAACCGAGGAATCTACGCCGCCGGAAACTGCTGCCAGGACGCGTTCCTTCCCGACCTGTTTGCGGACTCGCTCGACGGCATCCTCGATGATGGATTTGGGAGTCCACTCCGGTTTCACTCCACAGATATCGATCGCAAAATGCTGGAGCAGTTTTTCTCCGTTCGGCGTGTGATGCACCTCCGGGTGGAATTGCACACCGAAATATTTGCGCTGCAGATCGCCCATCGCCGCGAAGGGACTGTTGCCGCTGCGCGCCAGTGCAATGAATCCTTCGGGAAGGCGCGTGATGCGGTCGCCATGCGACATCCACACCGTGCTGAGCTCATCGAGCATCGTTCCGGGCATGGTGGGCTCGATTCGGGCATAGCCGTACTCGCGCTGCGCGGAGGCATCCACCTGGCCACCTAATGCATGCGTAAGTGCCTGCATTCCGTAGCAGATGCCAAGAATCGGTAAACCTGTTTTGAAAACAAAATCTTGGACATAAGGCGCGTTTTCTTCATATACAGACTTAGGTCCGCCGGAGAGGATGAAACCCTTCGGCGTGATGGAGAGAATTTTTTCCATCGAGGCGTCCCAGGGGAACAGCTCGCAATAGACCTGCGCCTCGCGCACGCGCCGGGCGATGATCTGTGCATATTGCGAACCGAAATCGAGGATGGCAATCGAATCCATATATTATTCCTGTAGAGACGGGCGCTCCCTAACGGGGATGCTTCGCGAGCTGCCCGTCTCTACGTCTGATACGAGGTGAAAATGCAATTGCGGAAAATCCTGAGAATCCCCGCCGTTGGCAATTAACCGGTAGGCGGAAAGATGAAATTCATCTACAAGATTTTGGACGGTGGAAACCAAGTCGCTGAGAAAGGCAGAGTCGTTTGCATCCAATTGTTGGAAGGAAGCGACTGCTTTCTTGGGCACAAGCAGCAGGTGAAATGGATAGGCCGGCTTGGGGTGATAGAAGGCCATTAATGTTTTGGTTTCGCGCACGCGCTGGACGGGAATGGCAAAGCTTATGTGAGCGAATAGCCATCCAATAAGTGGAGCGAAGTACCAAAGGGTTTTACGCATACCAGAAAAGTGATAGCCACTCAATACATGCTCGTTTCCCCAAAAATAACCTTATCCTCCTCCATAGCGGTGATGCATGCCAGGGAATGGACAGGAATACCCAGCGGCTTGAGTGCCTCGCGACCGCCCTCGAAGATTTTCTCGATCAACGCCCCAATCCCGACAATCCTGGATCCCGCGGCTTCCGCCAGCCGTGCCAGACCAAGGATCGTTTGTCCACTGGCGAGGAAGTCGTCAATGATCAAGACTTTCTCGCCGTTCGCCAGATACTCGGGCGAGATGATCAATTCCACCATGCGACCCTTGGTGTGCGAGGGTGCCAGGGTCAGGTAGACCTGGTCGGGCATGGTGATCGGCTTGTTCTTGCGGGCGTACACAACCGGCAGACCAAGATGCATGGCGGTCATCAGGGCGGGGGCGATGCCCGAGATTTCTGCTGTCAGAACCTTGGTTGCGCCGACGGCGTCGAACAGCCGGGCGAATTCCCGTCCGCAGGCATCCATTAAAAGAGGGTCGACTTGATGATTGACGAAACTGTCCACTTTCAAAATTCCCCCGCCGAGAACTCTGCCATCGCGCAGGATACGTTCCTCGAGTTCCTTCACATGCACCTCCGGGATTAGACAATTTCGGTCATTGTACCACCGCCCCCACCTGTCGTCCCCCAAATTCGAAACCGGGATATTGGTTTGCATAACATCTTCCTCATACGAATTTGGGGGAGATGCCCGTAGGGCGGAGGGGTCGGGCGCGTGTGTTAGAATCTTTCCCCGTGACCAAAGCGCCTCGATTGATCCTGGCATCCAACTCACCCCGTCGCCGGCAGTTGCTCATTCTAACCGGCTTACCGTTTACGGTTTCCGCTGCCAATGTGGACGAGACCGAACTACCGAACGAAAATCCTGCCGATTACGTCTTAAGGCTTGCCGAAACAAAGGCACGCGCTGTCAAAGCAAATGCGGACCAGATCGTCCTCGCCGCCGACACCACCGTTGTGGATGGAAACGATATTCTCGGCAAACCGCAGGATGATGCCGAAGCGGTCACGATGCTGAAACGTTTACGCGGGCACACGCATCAGGTCTACACGGGCATCGCTCTGTTTCGTCCAGGCGATGCACTCCTGCTCAAGGACATCTGCGTCACCGACGTGCCGATGCGCGATTATTCGGATGAGGAAATCCGCGCTTATGTTGCCAGTGGCGATCCGCTCGACAAGGCCGGTGCCTACGCCATCCAGCACGCCGAGTTTCATCCCGTCGCCCGCATGGACGGCTGCTTTGCCAGCGTGATGGGCCTCCCGGTATGTCACGTACTTCTCCAGTTGCGCAAAATGGATGTCCAATCGCAAACTGATTTTTTCGCCAGCTGCGAAACCATGTTGGAGTATCAATGTCCCGTTTCGTATGCAATATTGAATGGTGAGATGTAATAAAGACCATGTCACACCTGCACTTGCATGCAGGTGCAAGTGTTGCGAGGAACCCGTAGGGCGACGAAGCAATCTCCCGTTAAACGGGAGATTCTGATCCAGTGATTCAATCCACTTAAAGTGGAGAGTGCTTCGCTCCCCTCGCAATCCCGCCGAACGCAGGCGGGGCAATGACATAAACGATTGAAAGGCAACACATGAAATTTCTTCGCTGGTTAAACATCATTGCTCTCCTGGCTTTTTTGAGCGCGTGTAGCGGTTCTGGAGCGAATGGAATTAAGGTTCCCTTTTTGCCTTCCAGCACAGATACGGCATTGCCTTCAGCGGTTGTAAATGTTACCCCAGCACCAGACACGGGCGCGGCCTTATCCGCCTATCTCGACGCGTTCAAAGCAGAGGATTACAACACGATGTACGCCCTCTTGAGCAAGGTGGCAAAGGACACAATCAAATTGGAAGATTTTGCCCTGCGTAACCGGGATGCGCTCAATACGATGAGCGCCGGATCCTTCGATTATCAAGTCCTCTCTTCGCTTGTCAACCCATATTCCTCGGAAGTTTCCTTTCATGTGACCTATCACACTGCCCTGGTCGGTGACATCGACCGCGATATGGTCGCCAAGTTCACGCTGGATGATGGCGCCTGGAAATTGAACTGGAACGATGGACTCATCCTACCTGAGCTTGCCGGCGGCAATGTGCTGCGCATGGATTACAACATCCCTTCACGCGGCAACATCTATGACCGCAATGGCGACGTTCTCGCCGCGCAATCCGATGCTTATGCCTTTAGCATCATCCCCGGCAATGTGACCAACGATAGTGAGCCTACGCTCCTGGCAGAGGTCAGGAACTTGTGTGGCAACGATCCGGAAGATCTT
Source organism: Anaerolineales bacterium (assembly GCA_035462205.1). Classification (GTDB taxonomy): domain Bacteria; phylum Chloroflexota; class Anaerolineae; order Anaerolineales; family Villigracilaceae; genus Defluviilinea. The sequence goes on along the minus strand of DATHUN010000170.1, from coordinate 315 downwards.
GCAGAACAAATTTTCAATACGCCTGCGCAATATGGCATTCCGCTGTGTGAAGCATCTGCCGATGAATCAGAGCGCATTCGTTCCATCAGTCCCAGTGGCTTGGAGTGGACGCCCTACAACTCTCGTTATTATTTTGAACAAGGCGCTGCTTCAAATGTTGTCGGCTATACTCTTGCCATTAGTCCCGAGCAAGTAGATGAATATCGCCGTCGCGGCTATTCCGGCAGTGAGCGTGTCGGTGCCTTGGGGGTGGAGGCTTGGGCAGAAGATTACTTAGCGGGCAAGCACGGCGGCACACTCTACGTGGTCAAGCCG
>DATHUN010000169.1:0-4561 GCA_035462205.1 Anaerolineales bacterium | reverse complement strand
AAAGCGGGATTTTGACGTCTTTTCCAGTCGCGCCTCCTTGAGCGCGCTAGGAAAAGTAAGCCGGATTCCAAGCCTGTGGTTTAAGATCAAGATATCTTGATTTGCTACGAAGGAGAGCGAACAGAGGTAACCTGTGCTGTGTTCGTTCACTGACAACCCAATACTCACTAGCCTTTAATCTCCAACTTAATCCAATGAAGCAGCAGGCTGCGTACCTCATTAAGGACAAAGGATATTGGCTTTCTAATGGAGAAAGCCTGCCTGACTGGTGTTTCTACAGAAAGGAGTTAAAAATGTCCAAAATGAACAGGCGCATGGCAAAAGCTGCCATCGCATTACTGCTGGTGGCACTGATGGTGCTCATTCCGATGACAATTGCATTTGCCGCCCAACCCGGCGTGGAGTGTGATGAGTTCGCCTTCACTCCTGGGTTTTCGGCGAATGCTCCCGGCTCGGCCTTTAACGAAGATGGCAAAGCCGGCACTGTGTATGCGGGCGAGCAACCACAAAACTCCAACAATATCCATTCTGTCTCGCAATACGACGTCGCCTGTGAGAAAGTCTCACAACACTAATAGTTAAAGTTTGATTCCAAATAAGGGGAATGGTTAGGAACCAGTCGTGAGCATGAGGCTTGCGACTGGTTTATGATTTAATAAAACCCACCAAAAACTTCTATCTCAAGTTCGACCGAGTAAAATAAATCATTCCTATGCGCTCGCATCCTTCTCAGGAAAAACTGACATGCCAGCAATTCGTTATCTTGCTTTAGGAGATTCTTATACGATTGGGGAAAGTGTTTCCAGCGCGGATCGCTGGCCCGATCAGCTCGCCAAGGTGCTGGAAGAGGAAGGTATTCAAACGGATCTCACCATCATCGCCCGCACCGGCTGGACGGTGGACGAGCTCGGGCAGGGAGTCCAGGCAAATCCCCCTGAGGGGATATATGACCTGGTCACCTTGTTAATCGGCGTCAATGACCAGTTTCGCGGTTATCCCCCCGACGGGTACCGCGAAGATTTTCGATTTATGCTTGGAAAAGCAATTGAATATGCCGGTGGGAACGCGGACAAAGTGATCGTACTCTCCATTCCTGATTGGGGAGTCACTCCTTTTGCCGCAACAAGAAATATAGAACAGATCAGCCAACAGATCGACGATTTCAATGCCATTAATCGGGAAGAGTCAAACAATACCGGAGCGCATTATGTAGATGTGACCGAAATTTCGCGTATGGCAATGGATGACCGGGATCTGATCACCGACGATCGTTTGCACCCTTCTGGAAAAATGTATGCGATGTGGGTCGAAAAGGTTTTGCCTGTTGCCAAAGAAATTCTTAAGTAGGTCACGATTGCAGCTTGACATTTTGTGCTATAAACACTTGGCGGATCGGAAACCCGCCCTACGTTTCACTGTTATAAGGAGTAACCCATGAGCGAAATCAATTACCAGTCCGTACAGGAGTATCTTGCCTCTCTCGTTCCACCGCGCGAACCAGAAATGCAGAAAATGGAGCAGATCGCCGAGAAGAATGACTTTCCCATCATTGGTCCGGCATGTGGTTATTATTGTTATCAGCTGGCACGCATGATCAATGCCAAGTCTGTATTCGAACTGGGATCAGGATACGGGTATTCCACTGCCTGGTTTGCCAAAGCAGTCAAGGAAAATGGCGGAGGAGTGGTTCATCACACCGTCTGGGACGAAGATCTCTCGAAACGCGCCCAGGCACATTTGTCCGCGCTGGGACTCGTGGATCTGGTCCAGTTCCATAATGCCGAGGCGGTGGCGACGCTGCGTGAAACACAGGGTCCATTCGACATCATCTTCAACGACATTGATAAGGAAGGCTATCCGGACTCCTTACCCGTGACCAAGGAAAAACTGCGCCACGGCGGGATTTTGATCATTGATAACATGCTTTGGCATGGACAAACGCTCGATCCAAACGATCACGAAAAATCAACCGAAGCCATCCGCCGCTACACGCGCGATATTACGTCTGACCTCGATTGGATTGTTTCCTTGATCCCCGCCCGGGATGGTATGATCGTGGCATATAAAAAATAATAGAGGAGCAGCATGACGTATAACTTTGATGAAATCATCGAGCGCCGCGATACAGGTTCTGTCAAATGGACTCAATATCCGGCGGATGTGCTGCCCCTGTGGGTGGCGGATATGGATTTTCTGACACCAGAGCCCATTCGCAATGCGTTACATGAAATGCTGGATCGCGGTGTTCTGGGCTATGAATTTTTACAACGCCATACCAAGGAAGTTGTTGCCGCGCGCATGGAGCATCTCTACGGCTGGCAGGTCGATCCGGATTGGGTGGTGGCGACGACCGGCGTTGTGAGCGGCTTCAATATCGCCGCACGCGCCATTTGTCAGCCGGGCGATGGGGTGTTGATTCATACACCGGTCTATAACATGTTCTACATGTTATACAAGAATTTAGACTTGGTGCAGCAATCTGCTCCGATCGAATTATCCGTCGATGGGAATATCCTCCATCCAGAACTGGATATCGAAAGATTTGCGCAAGGATTTCATTCCAACGGTGCTCGAACGCGCATGTTCCTGTTCTGTCATCCGCACAATCCGTTGGGCAGAGTCTTTGCGCGCCAGGAACTGCAGGCGATGGCAGAGATCTGCCTGCAGAACGACACGATTATCATTTCTGATGAAATTCATAGTGAGTTGTTGTTGAACGGATCGAAACATATCCCCACGGCCATACTTTCCCCGCAGATTGCAGATAAAACCATCACGCTCATTGCTGCGAGCAAGACCTTCAACACAGCGGGCTTATTCTGCGCCTTTGCGATCATTCCCAATGCGGAATTACGAGCTCGCTTCCTACAGGCAAATGATCAAATTACAGGTCACGTTGCCAGTCCGGGACTGGTCGCCTCGGAAGCGGCCTTCTCTGGCAAATGCGATGACTGGCTTGCCGAGCTGCGTGTATACCTGCAAGGGAACCGCGATTTTGTGGTGGACTATCTCACCGAAAATTTTCCCGGTGCCAAATTTACAATTCCGCAGGCGACGTATCTGCAATGGATCGATTTTAGTGAATATGTGAAATCTGGAAAAATAGACAAGCTGCCTTACGATTACTTCCTCGAGCGAGCGCGAGTCGCGCTGAGTAACGGGAATGTTTTCGGGGAAGGCTGTGAAAATTTTGTCCGCTTGAATTTCGCCTCTCCCCGCCAAATGGTGGCTGAGGGCATCGAACGAATGTTGCTTGCTCTAAAATAAAAAGACGGACGGGGATTTCCCATCCGTCATACTTTCACTGACACTATTTACGAACTACATTCCAAACAGGAGTGGGGTATGCCACCTTCCTATCGTTAGGAGAACGTCTGGTTTCTCAAGCAAAGCTTGGACCAGTTAAGGCTTCCCAGTCCTTCCTTCGGTTACCATTTCAGGCGGAGTATCTATTGGGTACCTCCTTTCTCTTGCCAGCATCGTACAACGAATCACAAGGCTTTACATTAAAATAAACATACGAAATTGAAAGAGAAATTATCATGTGAAGTCATTCGGTGTTCAGGCTTCGTATTTCCTGCAATGTTTAGCTCTTGTCTGGGATTGTCTGGCAATCGGATGTGGACTACACAAATTGATACTATATTTATTGCTGAGTTCGTTGATTTTCTGCCCTGTTGTTCAGATAATTTTCAACTTGTTCCGTGTTTATTTGCCAAGCAGTAATCGCATGATACGGCTTGAATCCCATTTCATTATTGAGCTTCAACATCGGCGCATTGGAGTTGGCATTGCGTGTACGAATGAATTCCACTTGCGGACGATCTTGCAGGATTTTCTCCATCATCGCTGCCTTCAGCCAACGTCCCACTCCCTTGTTACGATAGGTTTCATCCACCGCGGTAAATCCCTGGTTTAGGATCATCGGACGGTTCGCGTTCCAATAAACCTCTGTCCATCCAACAAGCCGCTGATTTGATCGGTCCAAAACATACAAGGTCCAGCGCACTTCGCCTGTTGCCAGCATGTTTTGTTCTATCTGGCGGATCATCTCAGGAGTAAATTTCATATCCTCGATTTCCAAAGCATCCCGCGGCTGATCGTTCGCCAACTCCTGCAAAAGGGCGGCAATCTCTTGGATGTGTTCGTCAGGAAGCGCTCCTTCCCACAGTCCCATTTCAAATTCGCTCTCTAAGTGTGCACTTTGTTGGCGCCAGCGGGCGATTAGATCGCGGTCGAGTTCCGATACCTTCAACTGGTTCATCCTGCCTTCCTGTCCTCGCCGACCGCCCATCCGCTCTAAAAATATCGACGCGGCGGGGACGCGATCGTTCATCCAGATCATCAGTAGGCTGCGATGATGCTCCTTTGCGAACGGCAGCAGCATCCCCAGCATCTGTCGCCCCAGTCCCTGACAGCGGTAGGCTGGGAGCAATTCGATCCGGAAGAAGGCGATGTGCTCATTGGAATCGGTATGCTCGATGCCTATGTCACAGTATGCAACGATCTCTGACTGCGCGGCATCCCATCCGACGTATGAATCCAACTCGACAAACGCCGG